>NZ_JBFWJQ010000022.1:0-30070 GCF_050253115.1 Syntrophotalea sp. | reverse complement strand
GTTCTGAGCCAGGATCAAACTCTCCAGTTATATAACTGTAAAAGCTGATTCTGTTCTTCTTTTGGTTTGACTTGTTTGCCCGCAAACCATCTCAAGCGTCTGCTATTTAGTTTTCAAAGACCAGCTTCAAGGGCGACTCTGTTTCCCTCTCGCCCGAAGGGAAGCCGAATATACGAGATGTTGGTTTTACTGTCAACCTTTTATTTTCATTTTTTTTGTGAAAATTTTATCCGGACAAAACGCCGCTTGCCGGCCTGCAGGATCAGCTCCCCGCAAGGCGCTACTTCCTGGTCTGCATCCGACAATTTTTGGCCATTGAGCTTCACCGCCCCTTGTTTAACAAGACGGCGAGCCTCGCCATTGGAAGCGACAAGCCCCGCATCGGCCATCAGCTTACAGACCCAGACGGGCTGCTTGTCCCCCGAAACATACTCAGGGATGTCATCGGGGATTTCTTTCTGCCTGAACTGCAGGACAAAATCCTCTTCGGCGCGCACTGCGGCGTCATGGTCGTAAAAACGCGCGACCAACTCCCGCGCCAGTGCCTTTTTGCTTTCCATCGGATGCGCTCCCCCCGACTTGCCCTCGACGCCATCACACACCCGTTGCAATTGGGCCAGGTCGACGTCCGACAACAGCTCGTAATAACGCAGCATGAGTTCATCGGAGATACTCATCACCTTGCCGAAAATTTCCTTGGGAGACTCGGTGATACCTATGTAATTACCGAGCGACTTGCTCATTTTATTGACGCCGTCAAGTCCTTCGAGCAACGGCATGGTAAGGACACACTGGGGTTCCTGCCCTTCCTGCTTTTGCAATTCCCGGCCGACCAGAAGATTGAACTTCTGGTCGGTCCCCCCGAGCTCAACATCGGCCCGGAGTGCCACGGAGTCATATCCCTGAACAAGAGGATACAGAAATTCGTGAATCGCTATGGGTTGCTGCCCCGTGAAACGCTTGTGAAAATCGTCGCGTTCGAGCATGCGCGCCACGGTGTATCGTGCCGCCAGTGCGATCAGGTCGGCTGCCGACATTCGCCCCATCCAGGTACTGTTGAACACAACCCGGGTGCGAGCCGGATCAAGGATTTTAAAAACCTGCTCCTTGTAGGTTTCGGCATTTTTCAATACGGCTTCACGGGTCAATGCTTTGCGCGTCTCGTTTTTTCCGGTGGGGTCCCCGATCATGCCCGTGAAATCCCCGATAAGAAAATTCACCTCGTGCCCAAGATCCTGAAACTGCTTCAGTTTCTGAATCAGAACCGTATGGCCAATGTGCAGATCAGGAGCGGTCGGATCAAAGCCTGCCTTGATTTTCAGAGGCACGCCGGTCGCGACGGACTTCTTGAGTTTTTGCTCGAGTTCGCTTTCGACCAGAATCTCCACGGCACCGCGCCGGATGATGGCCATTTGTTCCTGAACCGACTTCATATCGCTACCTTTTCATTGAATGGGACGAACTTCTTTTTGATCGCCGGCATTTGCCCCACCAGCGAAGACACCGTGATTAGCCGCAGTCTTCCATAATGCGATGCATCTCAAGGGCCTTGCCATTTGTTTCATCGACACTGATCAGCACGGCACACAGGATCGGATCCTTTTTAGCCACTTCGAAACGCACCGGCAACTGCGTGAGGAACCGGTCAATGGCCTCTTCTTTACGCATGCCGATCACGGCATCCCGACTGCCGGTCAACCCCACGTCCGAGATATAGGCGGTTCCCTTGCTCAACACGCCTTCGTCGGCAGTCTGCACGTGGGTATGGGTGCCGACAACCGCCGACACCCGACCGTCGAGATAGTGACCCAAGGCGGCTTTCTCACTGGTGGCCTCGGCATGGAAATCGACCAGAATGATCGGTGTCTGCCGTCGCAGGCTTTCAATTTCCCGATCGGCACAGCGAAAAGGGCAATCCAGATTGTTCATGAAAACCCTCCCCTCGAGATTGAGGACACCCACTTCAAGGCCTGCAGCCGTAGTATAGACGCCACAGCCACGACCCGGCAGACCCGGTGGATAATTCGCAGGGCGCAGCAGGCGGGACTCCCTGTCGAGATAATCATAAATTTCCCGCTTGTCCCAGATATGATTGCCCGAGGTCAAGACATCAATGCCCAGATCGTACAATTCGGCGGCAATATTGGCCGTCAAGCCAAATCCGGCGGCAGCGTTTTCACCATTTGCCACAACCAGGTCGACCCGCCGTGAATCGACAAGGGTGTGCAATCGGCTCTCCACCGCACGTCTTCCGGTCCGCCCGATTATATCTCCGATAAACAGAATATTCAAAAGCCCCGTTCTCCTCCCGGCATGCGCCTTGCCGACAAGCCTGTCGTTAACAGGCTACCTGTCGATATCCGTCGCAGCGAACCGTTACTTGGCAAATTCAACCGCCCTGGTTTCACGGATGACATTGATCTTGATCTGCCCCGGATAAGTCATTTCTTCTTCAATCTGCCGGGCAATCTGCTTGGCAAGAGTGTGGGACTGGACATCCGAAACTTCTTCACTTGCCACCATGACGCGAATTTCACGCCCTGCCTGAATGGCGAAGCAACTGGTAACCCCTTGGAAAGACGTTCCGATGCGCTCCAGATCCTGCAGCCGCTTGACGTAAGTCTCCAGCATTTCACGACGGGCCCCGGGGCGCGCGCCGGAGAGGGCATCCGCCGCCTGCACCAGAACCGCCAGAACCGTCGAGGGTTTTTCATCCTCGTGGTGTGCGGCCAGAGCGTGAACAATCTTGGCAGACTCTCCATACTTGCGAGCCAGGTTGGCGCCGATAACAGCATGAGATCCTTCAATTTCATGGTCGACGGCCTTACCGATATCGTGCAGCAGGCCCGCGCGTTTGGCTTGCTTGACGTTGACGCCCAGTTCGGCAGCCATAATGCCACACAGGAACGCGACTTCAATCGAATGCTGCAACACATTCTGACCATAGGAAGTGCGGTAGCGCAGACGACCGATCAGTTTGATGATTTCAGGATGGATGCCGTGGACGCCAACATCGAAGGTGGCCTGTTCTCCGGCTTCCCGGATGGCGTTGTCGACATCCTGGGTCGCCTTCGACACCATTTCCTCGATACGCGCCGGGTGAATGCGCCCATCCCCGATCAACCGCTCCAGAGCCAGCCGGGCCACCTCGCGGCGCACCGGGTTGAACCCGGATATAATAACGGCCTCGGGTGTATCATCGATAATCAGGTCGATGCCGGTGGCCGCCTCGATAGCACGAATATTGCGGCCTTCCCTGCCGATGATACGACCCTTCATTTCATCATTGGGCAAGGGCACCACGCTGACCGCGTTTTCCGCAACAAAATCGCCGGCATAGCGCTGAACGGCCAGAGCCAGGATTTCCTGGGCCTTCTTGTCCGCAGTCTCTTTGGCTTCGTCCTCGATCTGCTTGATCCACTTGGCGCTTTCGTGCCGAGCTTCGCTCTCCATCTGCTCCATCAACTGCTTTTTGGCCTCTTCGGCACCCAGGCCAGCAAGCTCCTCGAGGCGCTCACGTTGTTGACGCACAATCCCTTCGACCTCTTTTTCCAGAGTACGGATGCGCCCCTCCTGTTGAACGAGTCGCTTTTCGCGCTGTCCGACCTCGTCATCCCGCGCATCAACCTGGGCAACCTTGCGATCGAGATTTTCCTCACGCTGCAGCAGGCGCTTCTCCTGGGACTGCAACTCCCTGCGCAGCTCTCGTGCCTCCTGCTCCCAGGCCGTCTTGGCCTCCAGCAGGGCGTCCTTTTTTTGAATTTCCGCTTCCTTGCGAAGGATTTCCGCTTCCTTGGTGGCCTCTGAAAGAATCTGGTCCGCCATGCGCCTGGCTTCGGCCAACTGCGTGGCAGCTACCTTGCGACGAAAAAACGCGCCGCAAAAGGCACCCACCACCAGGGCCGCGCCTATTCCCAGCCATTGAATTTCTATACTCAAGACACTACCTCCTCAAATTTATGTTTCTTGCAGCAAACGACGTCCGGACTGGGTGAAGGGACACACCCGTTCCTCGGTGATCAGCAGGTCCAGGCCTGCGTCGTGATCTTCAACAGGAAGTTCATCAAGCAACTGCATTTCATAACACAGCCCCACAGAAATTGCCGAACGGCCCCCGAGGCAAAGAACCCGATCGTAAAATCCCTTGCCATAACCGAGGCGATTGCCGAACAGATCAAAAGCCACGCCGGGCACCAGAATGAGATCAAGCGCAGAGGGTGGAATCAGATGCGATCCGGTCGGCTCCATGACTCCAAACGCCCCCGGCGCAAATTCCGCGGGCGAAGATACCGACACAAAATCGAGAGACTCTCCTCTGACCCTTGGATAAGCGACAACCTTGCCCGCACGCAGGGCCTGATGAAAAACCTCCTCGGTGAATACTTCATTAAAAATGGGACTATACAGAGCTACGCAGCATGCCGATCTGAAGACATCGAGCATTACGAGCCGCCGCTGGATTCGGATGCTATGACTGAGACAGACTTCCGCCGCCAGATGTTTTCGACGAGCCAGCATGATGCTGCGAAGCGATTTTTTGGGCATGGCAGAGATCCCGCAGAAACGGCAACCTCTGTTAGGGAGGATTCAGATCAGATATGGCAAGGATGGATCATGCTTGCCCGGCCTGGCAGAAAAGGCTTCTTGCAAATCTCACCCCCGCCGCAACCGGGGCTATCCTTCGACTGTCCATCGAAAAAAGGCGAAAGACCCCTTCTCCCGCCCGGAACAGCGCGCCTGAATTGACTGCAAGAAACACAAAAGCGCATTGTGCGCCTGGATATTCTGATAACCGCACAGACAAGACACCTGCTGGCTACTCAGGATCTTGTAAAAGCATCAACCAACCGGATCTATCTAAAATCTCCGTACAGAGATGACCTGGCGCAGCGCGCCTTTTCAAGGCCTCCCGCTAAGGAAACCCTGATGCCGCCCGGATACAGCAGCAAAACTTTCAACTCTCGCGCGTCAGAAAATCGGGGCAAGTCGATTCCAGACGTGCCACAAGATCCCGCAACCGCGCGTTTGCACTGTCGTCCTGATGTTGTACGGCGTCATGAAGCCGCAGATACGCTTCTCCAACATTGAGCAGGGCCAGGACCGCGATATTCAAGGTGTCGACCGCCCTGCTGGCGGCCATTACCTCGGCGATTTTTTCGTTTACGAAATCGGCGACCCGACAAACCTCTTCCGGCGCCATCGCGCTTCGGATGGTGTACTGCTGGCCCAAAAGCGTAACCTGGACAGCGTGCTTCAAGACACCTCCTGATCCAGTCCATCAAGCTTGGCCAGAATCCGATCCACTTCGGAAGCAAAACGCTCCCGCTCCTGAAGAAGGCGATCCCTGTCCGCCAGCAACTGCTGGCATTGCTCTTCCAGCGCCTGCTTGCGCGCCAGAAGCTGATCAATTCTTTTTTCCAACTGAATTATCAGAGTCAAATCCACAGCTACCTCTGCTCAGTAAAAGGTGATTTTAGAAAAGAGGGAACCCTTTAGTCAAGAAATTATCCGTCCTGCGAAAAAAGAGCTTCTATAAACACTTCCGCATCGAAGGGGCGAAGGTCGTCAATCCCTTCACCGATACCCACATAACGAATCGGCAGACCGAGTTCCTCTCCTATGGCGACCAGCATACCGCCTCGCGCCGTGCCGTCGAGTTTTGTCAAAGCCAGCCCGGACACCGCCACGGCCTGCTGGAAAAGACGGGCCTGCACCAGCGCATTCTGTCCGGTGGTTGCATCCACCACCAACAGGGTTTCATGGGGCGCGCCGGGCACTTCGCGCTCCAGAACCCGGCGGATCTTCTTGAGCTCCTCCATGAGATTGACCTTGGTGTGGAGCCGCCCTGCGGTATCCAGCAAAAGAATGTCGGCAGCGCGGGACCGGGCAGCCTTGATCGCGTCGAAAGCAACGGCCGCGGGATCTGCCCCGGACTCCTGACGTATCACCTCAACGCCGGCGCGCTCTGCCCACACTTCAAGCTGTTCGGCAGCCGCCGCCCGGAAGGTATCGCCCGCGCCGACCAATACCTTTTTACCCTGACGTGCGAACTGATGGGCCAATTTGCCGATAGTGGTGGTCTTGCCGACGCCATTCACCCCCACAACCATGATGACGAAGGGCTTGGCGCTCTCGGTATCCAGGAGAGCCGTTTCATTGGCGAGGCGTGCGCGGATTTCCTCTTTGAGAGCGGCACGCAAGGTTGCGGAATCCTTGAGCTGACCTTTATCCAGGCGGTTTTCCAGCGACTGGATAAGTTGCTGGGTGGTTTTCATCCCCAGATCGGCGGTAATCAATATCTCTTCGAGATCTTCCAGCAGTTCGGCATCGACGCCCTGATGGCCGCGCAGTAGCGTGTCGATGCGCCCCACCAGAGAAGCCTGGGTTTTGGCCAAACCGCTCCGCATACGTTGCAGCAGGCCCACCGGCTCCTCGACCACCGGCTCCTCGACCACCGGCTCCTCGACCACCGGCTCCTCGACCACCGGCTCCTCGACCACCGGCTCCTCGACCACCGGCTCTTCCGCCGCCGGCGCGGGGCGCTTGCCCCTTTTGAGCGGACGTTTGACCAACAAACGCAACAGCCCCACGCCGACCCCGGCCAGAAGGACCAAACCGGTACCGAATGCAACCAGGCCGATCAGTTTGCCATACGGCTCGGGCACCCCCATGCGAACTGCCACTTCGGTCAACCAGGCGACACAACGGGCGAACATTTCCATGCTTTCACTCCTTGAACTTGCGGGCACATGCCCCGGCCCGGACAAAACGGTCAGTCAATTTCCTGCCTGAGGATCTGCACGCAGCGGCGTGCGGCAAAACGGGCGCGACCCAGCAACTGATTCCGGCACCCGGCAAGCACCAGGAAATAATCGGGGGTGATCGGCAAAACCAGGGTCTGAGTGTCACGGGTAGAAATTATCACTTCGCGCAGATCATCGTTACCGATACGGTCGAGCATGACTCTCAGATTCCCGAGTATGATGCCCTTGTGGGCGCCGACAAGCCGAAGGTCGTATTCGTCCATGGGGCCGACCTGATCCACGGCTTCGCCTTCCCAGTCGGCGATAATGGCACCCCTGGCACCGGGAACGCTGTTCACAAGATCCCTGAGAACTGTTTTAAAAGGCATCGCAAATCCTCAATAATCGTTTAGCTGAACGGATACCAGTTTGGAAACACCGGGATCCTCCATGGTCACACCATAAAGAATATCGGCCATTTCCATGGTTTTTTTGCTATGCGTTATGACAATGAACTGCGATCTGGACGACATTTCGCGCACCATGTCATTAAAACGCTGGATATTGGCCTCGTCCAGCGGAGCATCGACCTCGTCCAGCACGCAAAACGGTGATGGCTTGATAAGAAAAATGGCGAAAATCAGGGCAATGGCCGTCAATGCCTTCTCCCCGCCGGACAAGAGACCGACATTCTGCAGCCGTTTGCCGGGGGGTTGCACCGCGATCTCGATTCCAGCCTCGAGCAGATCCTGCTCGTCGGTCAGCGTCAACTCCGCCCTGCCCCCCAGAAACAGCCGCGGGAATATCTGCTGAAACATGGCGTTGACCTGATCAAAGGTTTCGCGAAACCGCTTGCGGGTCGTGCGGTTGATTTTGGCAATGGCGGCGTGCAGTCCGTCCAGAGACCCTTGCAGATCAGCTTCCTGCCGGCATAAAAACTCCCACCGTTGTTCCAGTTCGCGATAGGCATCGATAGCGGTCAGGTTCACTTCGCCGATGGTCTCGATGTTGCGCCGCAATTCCAGGAGACGTGCTTCCGCGGCCGCGGGGTGAAAATTGCCGTCGGTTTCCTCCATTGTTTCTTGAGCCAGTTCGACACGGTATCGGAAAGCGATGTCCTGGCGCAGGTGGCTGATCTCCATCGCGACTTCCCGCCCCCGCATCTGCAACCCGGAGAGATCCTCCCGGGCTTGCTGCAGCTGGCCGCGCACGGTCCGCAGGGATTCATCCTGCTCCACGATCTGCTGCTGTTGCTGTTCGGCAACATCTTTAAGCCGATTCAGGCGCGACTGCTGTTCCTTTTGGCGTTGATACAATGCCTCCAATGTCATCTGCAGCTGCTTCAATTCGTCCTGAAGACTTTCGACTTCCGATTCGGCCTGACAGCGACCTTGCTCCAACTGGTCCAGCTGACGCTGAACATCCCGGCCGGTTTCGGAAAGCTGCTGACTTTGGCGCCGCCCGCCTTCCAGTCGCTCGCGAAGCTCGGCAAGAGAAACCTTGAGCGCCGTCACCTTTTCCCGCAGAGCATCCTGACCCCGGCGCGATATCCGCAGCTGCTCCTCACTCCGGGCAACGGCCGATTCCTGCTCCAGGCGGCCAGCATCAATCTGCCGGCAAAGAATTTCGGCTTCACCGCGCCGCCGCTGCAAAGCGCAACGTTCCTTTTCAACCTGATCATCTTCGAAGGCAGCAACCTCGAGGCGCTCATCAAGGCGGGCCAACTCCTGAGCGGCCCGCGCCAGGTCTTTTTCCCGTTCCGCGCATTTCAGCTGCTGAGCGTGAAGCTCCTCGCGCAAGGCCTCCTGCATCTGTTCAGCAATTTCAAATGCGCTTTTCTGCTCGTTTCTCTCATCGCGCAAAACGCCAAGATTTTGTTCGAGAATCTTCTGCCGGGCCCGCAGATCCTTGATCTCGCGTTTCTGGGAAAGCAGCTGGTACCCCATTTCCGTACGGGCACCGCCGTGCACCACCCCGCGATGGTCCAGACGATCGCCGGCAGCCGTAACCAGAACCACGCCTTCTGGCAAAACCGTTCCCAGAAAGGGGGTCAGATCATCCACCAGATACGCGTCATCAAACAATGACCGTAGCTGGGAGACAGCATCTTCGCGGATAACCACCAGCTTGGACAGGCAAATGCCCGCTGCGCGTTGTGGCCCGGCGGCCGAAGAGCCGCACGGCAATACAAGGCTGGCACGTCCGCCGCCATCCCGCAGGATCTCCAGGGCAAGCAGGGCATCCTGGACCTGTCGAAGCAGCGGCGCCTGCAGGCGCTCCCCCAGAACCGCCCCGACAGCCACTTCATACGCGGCGGGTACTTCGATAAGGTCAGCAACCATGCCAACCAGATGATGCTGCAGGCGCGGATCCTGCCACAACAGCTTGACGCCGGCACCGCAGCCCTCGAGGTTACGCTCCATCTGCTCCAGTGACCGCAGCCTGGACCGACACTCCCCAAGCCGCTCCTGCGTCTCCAGCAGTTGCTGCTCGTTATCCTCCATTTGTCGGCGTCGCAGATGGGACTGTTCGCGGCTGCTCTGCAGATCCCGCTCCAGGCCGTCCAGCAACCCGCGAAGGTTTTCCAGTTCCTGTACACCGCCTACCAGGACTTCCTGGACAGCCGCTCTTTGCTCCTGCAACTGGATTTTCTCGCGCCGCAGCCATGATATCCGCTCTTCCAGCCCCTGCAGTCGCCGATCCGCGTCTTCCAGATCAGCGCGGCTGCGTGACAAGGCGGTCATCCCCTCGAACAGCGCCCTTCGGGCTTCTTCCAGCGCCGTCATGCCTTCATGTTCCGCAGCCAGTTGCTCCTCGAGAATGGCTGATTCCCTCTCCATGACGAGGGACCGCTCCTGCAACTCTTCGGACAGGGACTGTGCGACCTCCTTTAGAGCGGTCTCTTCAACCCCGATCTCCAGTAAACGCTGCTGCAGAGCCAGACTTTGCTGCCGATACTGCTCTTTTTGACGGTCGAGATTCGCAAGCGCCTGTGCTACATACTCGAGACGGGCCTCGACCCGTTGCAGCTCCCCATTGAGGTGAAACACCCCTTCCTGGCATTGGCTGAGATCCCTTTCGGATGCGGCCTGCACCAGCCGCAGCTCGGCAAGTTTGAGTTCATGTCGCTGAAAACGGCTCTCCAACTCCATTGCCCGTCGTTCAGCAAGGGTTTCTTGCTGGTTCAGCTGCTGGCCGCTGCGAACCAGATCCGCATGATGGCGGCGGGCAAAGCAAAGCTCGATCTGCTTCTCTTCTTCGCGGAACGCACGATACTGTTCAGCTTTGCGAGCCTGCCGTTTGAGGCCGCCCAGCTGACGTTTGACCTCTCCGATAATGTCGCGCAGCCGCAGCAGGTTCTGCCCGGTAGCCTCGATCTTTCGCAAGGCGGTCTTTTTGCGCGCCTTGAACTTGCTGACGCCGGCAGCCTCTTCGATGAGAAATCGCCGGTCCTCCGGCTTGGCGTTGAGAATCTGGCCGACCTTGCCCTGCTCGATAATGGAATAAGCCCGGGCGCCGATTCCGGTATCCATGAACAACTCGGAAATGTCCAGCAGTCGGCAGGGGGTCTTGTTGAGCAAATATTCACTGTCACCATTGCGGAAAAGACGGCGGGTTACCATAAACTCGGCATAATCGCGCACCGTGGCCGGCCCCTGCCCCTTCTCGTTGACAAACACCAGCGATACCTCGGCCATGCCGACCGGCTTGCGGCTTTCGCTGCCGCCAAAAATGACGTCTTCCATGGCCCGACCGCGGAGATTCCTGGGACTCTGCTCCCCCAGCGCCCAGCGAATCGCATCGACCACATTACTTTTGCCACAGCCGTTGGGCCCGACCACAGCCGCTATACCGGGACCGAAATCAAGGGTGGCCCGATCGACAAACGACTTGAATCCAGCGATTTCTATGCGTTTGATCTGCATACGCGTGGGTGGACAATCCTCTCCGGACAAAGCACTGATTGATAGCGCGCCATGTTAACAAGCCCCAAGAGCCATGTAAAGCAGTTTGCCAAGAGGGATTTTGACAACCGACGATGCCCCGTCATGACGGATTGTCACACTTCGCCCTCCGGTCGGCTGCCGCGCTGGGCGAAACCAAGATGAACTCTTGTCTGAACAATCGACAACGGCTATGATGAGCGACCATGATAATGATACCTGTCACCGCCGAGGATGCCGGAAAGACCGTTCTCGCCATTCTCCAGAAGCGCATTCCGGGCGCACCCCGTGCCTACCTGCGTCAGCTGCTGCGTCGCGGCAAGGTGCAATACGCCGGAAAAGCCTTAGCTGAGGACCATTTCCTGCACGGCGGTGAAACACTGCATCTACCTGACAGCGAGCGACTCCGTAAGCTCTGTTCCACCGACCTGCCGCCTCTGGAGATTTTACTGGAAGCCGATACTTTCCTGGCGGTATTCAAACCTGCGGGACTTGCCGTGCACAGCAGCGCAGGCCACGAACAGGATAACCTGACCGCACGCGTGCGAACCTGGATGCAATACCGCAAGGCCCCTTACATGGTCGCGCCGGTTCACCGCCTCGATGTCGGAACCTCGGGGCCGGTTCTGTTCGGCAAAGGCCGCAAGGCCATCGCCGAGTTGGGGCGGATTCTGCAAACCGGTCCGTGCAGCAAAATTTACCTGGCCCTGGTCCGCGGCATGCCACCGGAAACCGGCATGCTGACCAGTGCGGTCAGGGTTCAGGACAAGACCAAACATGCTGCGACACGGTTCCGGGTGTTGGGACGTCACCGCGATGCAGCCTTGCTGGAACTCGAATTACTGAGCGGCCGCAAGCACCAGATCCGCCAGCAGTGTGCCGACGCTGGCTGGCCGGTATATGGAGACCGCCGTTACGGTGGATCCGGACTGATCGGCCTGGAGCGGCTGTTTCTGCATTGTGGGCAATTATCCTGGCCCGCCGGAACCGGCATGCCGGATCACTGCGTAACGGCACCTCTGCCTGAAGAGCTGCTTTGCATTCTGCGATGCTTGCATATCGATCCGCCTTCACCAGCCTGATACAGCGCGAAAAACGGCCAGTGCCTGTCGCTCGGCCACCGGAAACCTGATCCATGCCCAAACAACGGTTAACAGCTCCCTCCTGGTTCCGCCGTCACCCATTCTGGTCCCTGACCGGCCTGCTGAGTCTGCTCTTTGCCGGCGGGGTTTGCTTATTTCTGGCGACGTTTGATCTGAATGCCTACCGACAGTCTCTCGCCGATCGGCTGAGCCTGGCTCTGCGACAGCCGGTCAGCATCGGGTCCACAGCCCTTATCTGGCACAAGGGCCCGGCTTTCGACCTCGGCGATGTACGTATCGGGGCATCGCGGTCCGCAGCGGTCGGCGAAATTTCCCATCTTTTTCTGAAACCGCGGCTGCTGCCGATGCTGTCCGGCAAAGTCGTATTCGACGACATGGTGCTCGAAAAGCCCCATCTCCAGCTGCAGGGTTTCTCTTTCGAGCAGCCCGGCGACGGGGAGCTTTTCAATCTCTTGTCCACCCTGTTGCAAACAGTACAGGTAAAAAATCTGACCATCGTCGATGGACAGCTGACGCTTGCCAGCCGCCATGCCGATTCCCGGTCCGCGCCCGTGCCGGCACATATCGATGCCGTGCAACTCAAACTGCGCCATTTGACAAGCGGGCGTTCCTGTAAAATTCGAATCGAAGCCCGGCTCATGCAGCAGCAGGGCATCGCTCATGTCAATGCTTCTGGACGCCTTGCGCTGGACCCGGACCTGCGCAACTGGCAAACAGCCCAGGGCCAGCTGCAGCTGCAGCTGGAAAACCTCGCCCTGGAGGAATTCGCGCGCTGGATTCACCTGCCTCCGGCCAGCCTGAAGCTGACCGGAACAGCCGCCCTGACAGTTCGGGCAAGCGGGTCCCTGTCTGAAGGGATGCATTTTTCCGCCGGCGTGGAGGGGGAAAAGATAGCTCTCGACTGGCCGAAACATTACCGTCAGCCGCGCTCCGTGCAAAAATTTGCCGCTGAAGGCATCTGGATACTTACGGACGAACTTGCCGCCATCCATGATCTGAAGCTATCTCTCGATCAGCTCCACCTTCAGGGCCGTCTCTCCCTCCAGCGAGACAAAAAACAACCCTGGCTCGAAGGGACTTTTGCCAGTCCGCCGCTGGCCCTGCCCCGACTCCGGCAATGGCTGCCCGAGGAATTTCGAGCACCGCAACGGTCCCTGTTGCCTGACAATCTCGAACAGGGCTCACTCCAGATCGATCACCTGCGGCTCGCCGGTCCGTTGCATCGATTCAGACAGATCGACGCGCCGCTGCCCATCACCCACGCCCGGCTCACCTTGCGGAAGGCCCGCCTCGACCTGGCGGCCGGCCTTCCCCTCGAAGAGGTCAACTGCAGCCTCACGTATCAGGATGGGCGGCTGGATGTCAGCCAGGGGACGGCTTCGCTTTTGACCGGCCCGCTAGTCTTTTCCGGCAGGGCCGACCGGCTGTTCAGCGACGCCGCAACCCTGACGCTGACGGCAGGATGGACCGCGCCGGCAGCAAAACTGTGGCAGCACCTGTCTGCCGCCCACGTATGGCCCGGCAAAGCGGGGGGAGTTATCGGCCTGGGGGTTTCGGTTGCCGGCCGTCCTGGCAAATTGCAGGCCGAGGTGCGGGCCGACCTGAGCGGCTGCAGCATCGAACTGCAGCACCGCATAAAAAAAAGCGGGGGGCAGCCGGGCAAATTGAGTTTTTCCGCGCACCAGCTTGCGGATAACTGGAACATCGAAAAAGGGCTGTTGACCGTGGCCCCCTTCACGCTGCATTTTTCAGGACACCTCGGTACCGCAAAGCCGCTGCCTCTGGATTTTCGACTGCAGCTCTCTCCGACGGACCTGAAAAAAGTCGCCGAGCTGTTTCCGGGCGCTGCAGCACAGCATTTCACGGGCACAGCTTCCCTGAACGGAAACCTTTCCGGAACATTGTCGGCCCCAGCCTTTAACGGGCGGATGGTGGTCTCCGACGCGCGCCTGACCTTGCCGGGACTGCGATCCGAACTGCAAAACATCAACGGCAGCTTCAATCTCCAGAATCATCAATGCCGGTTCCGTGACGTCAAAGCCCGCCTCGGTCAATCAGAAGTTTTGCTCAGCGGCACTTTAAACGGCCTTGCCGAAGCGGCGTTGCGATTGCATGTCCGGGCGCCGCGGTTGCGTGCCGATGAGCTGATCTTTTCCGGCGGACAGGTGGAATTTCGCAATCTCGACGGCATCATGGTGCTTGACCGGCAGCACATCCTTTATGAAAATATCCGCTTCGATCTGCACAACGGGCGGAAATTTCACCTGAGCGGTCATCAGACCTTTTCTCCGAACCATGGCGAACTGAACATCCATGCCCGCAAGGCCTCCATCGATGAAGTATTGGCGCTGTGGGACGAGCCTTTGTCGAACGGGCCCGCCGTCAGCCAAAACCCCAGCCGACTGGTAATCCACGCGTCGGTCGACGAAGGGCAATATGGCAACCTGCGTTTTTCCGACGCCAGGGGGATGATCGTGGCCGAAAACAACAGGGTCAATATTTCCCCGCTCAGATGCCGACTGGCGGCGGGATCCGCAAACGGTACCATCCTGATTGACAACAGCATCGCATCAACGCCGCCCTTGTTGACCCTTACGGGAAATCTGAGCGGTGTCGATGCGGGTCAATTGCAAGCCGATCTGCTGAGAAACCCCGGCTTGATAAGCGGATCGATGGACGGTGCCTTTTATCTGCAGGGGCCTGCCGGCCCCGAACTGCTGATCCGTGGAAAAGGTGGGGCCGACATCCGGATGAAGAACGGCGTGCTGTACAGGTTTTCCTTTTTGTCCAAGGTTTTTTCGCTATTCAACGTCTCACAGATCTTTTCCTTCCGATTGCCGGACATGGCTCAGAAAGGCATGCCCTTCAAGCGGTTGGATGCCACCTTGCGTCTTGATGAGGGGCACCTGGAAACGGAGGATCTGATCGTGGAAAGCAATGCCATGAACCTTTCCCTGGTGGGCAACTGGGACCTGCGTCAAGATCGTCTGAACCTGGTCATGGGCGTCAAACCGTTCGGCACCGTGGACAAGATCGTATCCAGCATCCCCCTGGCCGGATGGATCCTGACCGGCGAGAGCAAAGCCCTGATTACGGCACATTTTCGCATCAGCGGACCGAGCGGGGATCCCGACGTCGATGCCATCCCCGTCACCTCCGTCTCGGAAAAGGTGCTGGGCATCTTTCAAAGAGTGCTCGGTTTGCCTGGCAAGGTTATCGAAGACGTGGGGGAACTGTTTCAGACCGGAGAGCCCTGACCGGGACAGTTCGGCGTCTCGGCCATCCCGGTTTCCCGCAGGGGATCGTGAAGCGGGCGGCAGCCGCTGTAAAGAGTGGCGATGCCGCCGGTCAGGTCGCAATGGCACACCTGTCGAAATCCGGCATGCTCCATGAGGCGCATGAACGCATATCGGGAAGGAAAAACCTCGACTGAATCAGGAAGATAGCGATAAGCGGAGCCATCGGAAAGAAGACTGCCAATACACGGCAGTACCCAATGGCTGTAAAAACGGTAAAGTCGGCCCAGCAAAAAGCCAGGCGGCCGGGAAAACTCCAGCACCGCCAGGCGACCTCCGGGCTTCAGCACACGATAGAACTCACGCAGGGCCGCCTCGCGATCGAGAACGTTGCGGATGCCAAAGGCGATGACCGCTCCCTCGAAAAGCTCGGCGCGCAAGGGCAGATTCTCGCAGGATCCCTGCAAAAGACGGATCCGCTCCGCCAGCAGGCCGGATTTGGCGGCGGCGGCACGCAGCATATTCGCCGACAGATCCACGCCGACCACCCTGACGGCCGGATGTGCCGCGGCAATCGCCAGCGCCACATCGGCGGTACCGGTGGCCGCATCCAGGACCAGGGCATTGCCGGCCAGTTCCAGCACCTGCACCGCGGCGCGCCGCCAGCGACGATCGATGCCGAAGGATAGCAACCGATTGAGCAGATCATAGCGGGGCGCTATGCGGTCGAACAAGTGCCGGGTATCCATCCCCGGCCGATAGTCATTGGACATAGGTCATTCCTGTTGTCTGCGGCCGTCTGCGATGCGATCATGTCGTGTCGTAGCACGGGCCAATAAAACCAGCCGGCAAAAACCGGAGCCACAGTCGCTTGCCCCGACCGGACAGAAGGAGCCCAGCATGCAGCCACTGATCGTTGTCGCAGCCATCCTGAGGCAGCAGGAACGCGTTTTGATCACCCGCCGTCCCGCGCACAAACCCCATGGTGGTTTGTGGGAACTGCCCGGCGGCAAGCTGCGGAGCAATGAATCGCCACAGTGCGCCCTGCGGCGGGAATTGTGCGAGGAACTGGGGATCGAAGCGTCGGTGGAATGGATTTTTGACGTGGTGTACCACCGCTACGACTGGGGTCCGGTTCTGATCCTGGCCTACGAATGCCGCTGGCTCGAAGGCACCCTGCAACACCTGGAAGTGGAGGATCACCGCTGGATTCACCCCGGCGAAAGCGGCCGTTACCCCATGCTGGAGGCGGATCAACCGATTTTTGAACGCCTTGCTTGCCGGAAACCCGTTTGCGGAAACATTGCCGCCCTCGACAGCATGCTCAAGACCCGCCCTTAACCACCCAAAGGCAGATTGACGATAATCTCGGTTCCCTTGCCGGGCTGGCTGTGAACCGCGATGGTGCCGCCGTGGCGCTCGATAATGTGCTTGACGATATGCATGCCGAGCCCGAGACCACGTACGCCGCTGTTGAGATCAACGGCACGATAAAATTTTTCGAACATCCTGGCGATCTGCTGCGGCGTCATGCCGATCCCCCGGTCACACACCGAGATCCGATAGGCAGTGCCTTCGGAAGCTCCGCTTACTCTGACCACGGAACCTTCGGGGGAATATTTCACGGCATTGCTCACCAGGTTTTCCAGAACCTGCACCAGCTTTTGCCGGTCGGCCTGAACCCGGTGGCTGATCTCCGGCGCAAAAACCATCTCAAACCGATAAGCCGGAAACTGCAACTGAAAATGCTGCAGGATTTTGCGGCTGACCTGGGATATGTCAACCGTTTCCATGATCAGGGGGATTTCCCTTCCCGCGTCCATGCGGCTGATATCCAGAAGATCGGAGACGATGCGCTCCAGAACCTCGGCCTTGTCGTAGATTTCCGCCATGAATTCCCGCAGTTGTGCATCTGGAAAACCGCCAAATTCTTCCGGATGCATACAAAACTCGAGATACCCCATGATGGAAGTCAGGGGCGTGCGCAACTCATGGGCGGCGGTGGAAATGAATTCGGTTTTAAGCCGCTCCATTTCCCGCTCGCGGGTCATGTCCTGAAAAAGGACGATAACCCCCGGGCCGTCTCCCTGCAGATTGCGAACCTGCGAGGCCCGGGCTTTAAAATAAGTCTGCCGCCGGGCCGATTCGGCAGGCCAGGCCAGGCAGATTTCATCCACGGCTGAACCCGTCGCCACGTCCGCCATCAATCGACGTATGGCGTCGCTGACATTGCTGCCCGGACAAAGTGCATACACTGAGGCCCCCAGCGCTTGTTCCGCAGTGGTCCCGAACAAATCTTCAGCCGCGGGATTAAGCATGACGAAACGGCCGCCGCTGTCGACAACAATCAAAGCGTCGGTGATGGACCGCAGGATACTGTCGATTTTATCACGGGCATCCTCGGCTTGCCACAGGGCTCTTTTGAGATTAGCCTCCTGCTGCTTGCGCTCGGTGATATCCTCCGCCACCCCGCGGAACCCGCCCGGCCGACCGTCTTCACCGATGACCGGTACGCCGCTGAGCAGCAGACAGCGCTGTCTTCCATCCGGAGTCTGCCACCATTTTTCGACATTACGAAACCGGGTCGGGGCTGTCTCAAGGGCACGAAACAGAACCTGCCAGGTTTCCTGCGGTGCGGCATTGTCAAGTTCGGCAAGAGATCGCCCGACCAGCCTGTCCGCCTCGTAGCCAAGGATGTCTTTTGCCTTTTCCGAAAGATAGCGAAAGCGCCAGTTTGGCCCAACTTCCCAAATCAGGTCGCCTACCTCAAGGGCAATATCCCGGAAACGTCGCTCACTCTGACGAAGCCGCTTTTCGGCTATTTTCCGATCGGTGATATCCAGAGCCAGGCCAAGAATGCCTTCGATCTGTCCATCATCTCCCATCACCCGGGTGCGGATGACCCGATAATCGTGCAGGCAACCATCGGCGTGCATCAGGGACAGCTCGGTTTCCACCGGCCCCCCGGCTTCATACACCGCTGGATCATGCATGCCGAAAAACGTGCCGTACTCTCCGGCGCCTGCTGCAGGCAGCCAGGCGCCGGAGAGGATCTGCTCTTCGGAAACACCCAGCGTATCGCACACCTGCTGATTGACGAATACGACCTGCCGATTCCGATTCAGTATCCACAGAGCGAAAGGCGCCGCCTTGAAAATTGCGTCCAGTACCGGACCTCGCCGGAATGGGCGACGCCCCTTTGATATCGACAGACCCAGGCGCCTCGCATGACCGTATCCTGGTTCCATGCCAAAGCCGCCGGGCAGCAAATGGCCGGCATGGCAGACATAGCTGTGCCGAGCAAAGGCAACCTGCAATTCGGCAGGCGCGGCATGCTGCCGGGCATAGCCGCACAGAGCCAACAGCGGCATGTCCGCCATCGACTGGTTGAGCCACAACAGAAAATCACCACGTACCTGTTCGGGGATTCCGCAACGCTGCAACCAGTGCATATCCACAATGCACCTGCAGCCCGTGAACCCGGCAGCGGAACAATGCGCCCTGAGTTTCTCGAAAAAAACCTGCAAATCTGCCAGCCATGCGACCAGCATATCCTCATCATGCGGATGCAAAAGGCATCCTTTTTCCATGGCCCGTTGAAAGAGAATGGCGTCATCGGCACAACGCGTTTTCTGGCCCGTCCAGAATCCCGCGGGGAGCAGACAGCAGCCGCGTTCTCCTCGGGTCAGCCCCGCCGCGAGAAAACCGCTCGCCGCCTCCTGCCATTCCTGGTCCAGATCATAAACATAACAAACATGATCCTGCCATTCGAGATCTTCAATTTTCTGTTTGAAAGTCCGGCCAGAAGCTACAATCCGTGTCATGAACGTCCCTTCAGCTTGCCCCCGGTAAAAATAAGTTGTGATCATTGTATATCATGATTTGCCGAACCCCATAAAAATATTTTCAGCTGAAGGCCATCCGTTTTTTCCTGTCCTGATGTGCCCGTTCGTGATATGAAAACCGGCATGATTATTCCCATGCAGCCTATCGGGTTCATTCATTCCTGCTTCCCGGACAAGTTCGGCATCCCGCGCCAGGCCGGGCTCGTCGCCGAAGCCTGCGCCACGCTGGAGTTGCTGCCGCCGTTCGACATGCCGGAGGCGGTCAGGGGACTGGAAGACTTCTCCCATATCTGGTTGATCTTCGTTTTTCACGCGCACCTGGACAGCGGCTGGAAACCGACTGTCCGCCCGCCGCGACTGGGAGGCAACAAACGGCTCGGCGTTTTCGCCACCCGTTCCCCGTTTCGGCCCAACCCCATCGGCCTGTCCGCTGTCGAACTGACAGGGATCGACCTGGAAAAGGGGCGTTCGGTCCTTCATCTGCGCGGAGTCGACCTCCTTGACGGCACCCCGGTTGTGGACATCAAACCCTACCTCCCCTATGCCGATGCCCTGCCCGATGCGCGAGGCAGTTTTGCCTCCGAAGCGCCTGACCGCTCATCCTTGCGCATCGATTTCGCGCCACAGGCGCAAGCCTTCTGCCATACGGCCGAAAACATCGGCCACTCCCGCCTTGAAACATTGATTCGCCAGGTTCTCGAAAACGACCCGCGGCCGGCTTACTACGCCAACCGCCCTGGGCGGCAATCTTTCGGCATGCGCCTGTTCGATCTGGAAGTGCAGTGGCAGATAGAAGGACAGCGAATCCTGGTGGTTTCCATAAAAAAAAGCATTCCATAAAAAAACAGGGGTCACTCCGCATGGAGGACCCCTGGATCAAATGCCGCAACTGCAGTATCAGTAGCGGCCGAATTCCGTATCGTCGAGTGCGATGACTTCTTCCGGCTTCAGATCTTGCTTTTTATTGGCCGACAAAGGTGCTACGACGGTCCTGGTATCGGTTGCCTTTTTGGCGGGTACTTCGGTAACCGCCGCGGCCCTGGCCGTACCCTGCGGCCGCTGATTTCGGGTTGACGTGCTGCTGGCACTGCGCATCCGGGATTCCTCCCGAGCTGGTTTGCCGCTCTGTGCGGATGTCTCGATCAGGAGTTGGCCCGACCTTGATGGCGGCAGTTTTTTGCCGGTTGGCAGGAACGACCTGGCGGCGCCACGCACCTTGAAACGCCCGACCAGTTCCTTGAGCTGGCCAGCCTGACCGCTCAGTTCTTCAGCCGCCGCCGCGCTTTCTTCGGCGTGCGCCGTGTTCTGCTGGGTAACCCGGTCTATCTGATCCAGACCCCGGTTGACCTGTTCAATTCCGGATGCCTGCTCGGTGGCGGCTGCCGCAATCTCGCCGACCAGATCGGTAACCTTGGCGGCTCCGGCCACGATTCCTTTGAATGCGGCCGCCGTCTTGTCAGCAATCGAGTTGCCGTTGCGGGTCTTTTCCGCTGAATTTTCGATCAGCTGAGCGGTCTCCTTGGCGGCCTTGGCGCTACGCGCCGCGAGGTTGCGCACTTCCTCGGCCACCACGGCGAATCCCTTGCCATGCTGACCGGCACGGGCCGCTTCGACCGCGGCATTGAGCGCCAGCAGATTGGTCTGGAAGGCAATCTCGTCGATCACCTTGATAATTTTGTTGATATCCTGGCCGGAGCGATCGATCTCGGACATCGCCTCGACCAGCTCCTGCATCAGTTTGTCACCACGCGCCGCAGCGTTGCGCGATCCCTTGGACAGGGAATTGGCCTGTTCGGCATTCTGTGCAGTGAGTTTGGTCTGGGAAGCCATCTGCGTCATGGAGGCGGTAATTTCCTCCAGCGAGGCGGCCGATTCCGTAGCACCCTGGGACAAGGTCTGGCTGGCGCCGGACACCTGCTCGGAGCCGACGCTGATCTGCCCGACGGCCGTCTGCACCTGCAGGACCAGCTCGCTCAGACGCGCGGTCATGGTTTGCAGAGCCTTGCCAAACTGATCACGGTCGGAAACCAGGCTGACCTCGGCGGAGAGGTCGCCACTGGCGACTTTTTCGGCCAGCTCGGCATGCCGGGTCAGGTTGTCCGCCATGACATCCAGCATATGGCCGAGTCGGCCGGTTTCATCCTTGTGCTTCATATGCAATCGGTGGCTCAGATCGCCATTGGCGATCTCCTCCGCCAGGTTCAGCGCCCGGCGCAACGGCCCGATGATCGCCCGGCTCAAAAACCATCCGCCGCCGACCGCCACCAACAGACCAAGGGCAAACAGAATCAGCGTATATAAAACCGTAACGCCAACCCGCTGCCGGGCAGCCTCCGCTTCCCGCGCGGCGGTTGTCTCCAGCAGCTCCGTCAGCTGATCGATGGGGGTGCGCATGTCTTCGAACAATTTTGCCGCATCTCCCATGCTCAGGGCCAGGGCGCTCTGTCTGGCTTCAGGACTGTCCTGACGACAATAGTCCAGAACCTGCCGGGATGACGCGCTCCACGCCTGCCGGGCTTTTTCATAGCGGGCACAGATGGCGCCGGTCGCCTCCGCGGGCAGCAGTGCCTTGGCAAGCCCCCAGCGCTCTTCGGACTGCTTGAGATTCTCCTCGTATTGCTGGACCAGGGTTTCAAAACGGGGATCGGCCGAAGCGGTCGCCAACAGGGAACGCTCGGCGACCATCAACTGCTGAAGGTCACGATCAACCTGCAGCAGATAATCCAGCGAAGGCAACTGCACCTGGTAAAACCGCTCCATCTGGCCGGCAACCTTGACCACATTCATGTAGCCCGCCCACCCCAGAAGCGCCATCAGCAGAATCAGCAGCGTAAAGGCCAGGCCCAACTTGCCGCTGATTTTCAAATCTCTGAACCATTCCATCGTCTCCCCCTTTTCACCCCAGATCCTGCCCGTCGGTCATCGATGCGCGCCAGGGAACCCGATGCATCCCTTCGACCGGGCACCGCTAATTGCCGGACAGCCCCCATGTTTCAGTCCACAAGACACTCCACGTCAAGCAGAATTTTCACTTCGTCCTCGACCTTGCCGATGCCTTTGACATATTTGCCTCTGCCCGACCCCTTGCTGGCCGGGGGAGGCTCAACCTGCCCCGCCGGAATGTCCATAACCTCGTTGACACGGTCAACCACCAGCCCCATGGCATTGTCCACGACATTGACCACCACGACACAAGTACGCTCATCGTACTCACGAGCGGGAAGACCGAAGCGGGCGCGGACATCCATCACCGGAATGACCTTGCCGCGCAGATTGATCACGCCTTTGATGAAAGAGGGCATGTCCGGAACCTTGGTTATTTTCAGAATGCCTATAATTTCGGTTACATAGCAAATATCAATGGCATAGACTTCATCCGCCAGAGAAAAAGTGAGGTACTTGTCCTTCTGGGTATCCTCTTCGACAAAACCGAAACCGTCTTCCTTGCGCACCGTATTGTCCATTGTTTGAAACCACTCCCTTCGTCCTGTTATTTTTGGTCAGGTAAAAACCTTCGATGATGCCGCCAAACGACCGGTGCTGCAGTTCATCGAAAGGATAAAAGCCATGCCTTGTCCAACAGTCGGCGGTGTCCCGCTTTTCTCACCGCCAACCGGCCGGCAGCAGATCGAGGAGGCCCCCGTCAGCGCTCGACACTTCCGCGATCTCCAATGGAAGCTACCCGAATGCTGCAAAATACATGCCCTCTTGCCTGGATCCGCTGTGCCCCATGCACCTGCATGGCGGCGCCTCCCGACAACGACAACCTGCGCAACGCGCCCTTCGCGCAGATGCCAGGCGTCTGAGCTTTTCTTGCTGCCATAACATGGGCAGGCATGGGGCACCTGGCGGGGACAACCGCCCCACTTCCGGGGCATGTTTACCGGACTGGCTTTCCGCAGCGGGCCGTGAAGCCATCCGAAGCCGGCCCTTACCGGGAGACGAAATGCCAGAACACCGAAGAAACGTCAACCGCCAAGCTTGCCGGTGCTGCTGCGCGTCAGCCAATGCGTCCACATGGAGAAGCCCCCTATGCAACCTCTCCGGGATCGAGTAATTGGAATTTCTCAATTTTGCGATACAGGGTCTTGCGGTCGATGCCGAGAAGCCGGGCAGCCTTGGCTTTGTTCCAATCGGTTTTCCGCAACGCCGCAAGGATAGCCTGCCGTTCATCATTTTCCGGCTCGCCATCAGGTTTCGACGTCGAAAGACGCGCTTGCAGAACCTCCTGAGGCAGGTGATGGAGGGTCGCGACCGGCTCCATGCAGTGAATCAGAATATGCTCCACCGCATGCTCCAGCTGGCGGACATTGCCCGGCCAGTCGTAATTCTGCAGGGCCTGCAGGGCTTCGGCGCTGACCCCCTGCAGATTGCGTCCCAACTCCTGGTTGTAGTGCCGGATGAAATGATCCACCAGACAGGGAATGTCTTCCTTGCGCTCCCGCAATGCAGGCAGTTGCATGGTAATGACCTTGAGCCTGTAATAGAGGTCCTGGCGGAATTCGCCACGGCGCACCTTTTCCTCCAGATCCTGGTTGGTGGCGGCAACGATGCGCACATCCACCTTGATGGGGGTGGCGTCGCCAATGCGCTCGACCTCCTTTTCCTGCAGCACCCGCAGCAACCGCAACTGCATGCGCGGCGAAATATCGCCGATTTCATCGAGAAAAATGGTTCCGCCGTCGGCTCTCTGAAACCGTCCGACATGATCCTTGATGGCGCCAGTGAAGGAACCCTTGACATGGCCGAACAATTCGCTTTCAAGCAGCGTATCGGACAAGGCTGCGCAATTGACCTTGACCAGGGGACGTTTTTTGCGTGTACCGGAAAGGTGCAGGGCCTCGGCTACCAGCTCCTTGCCGGTGCCGCTCTCGCCAAGGATCAGTACCGTGGAGGGCACCTGGGCGAGGTTTTCGATAAAACCGTAAAGTTCCTGCATTCTGCGACCCTGGCCGATCATGCGGTGGAAGGATTGCCGCTGATTGAGGCTGCGCTCGAGATCGTTGAGCCGCGTCTCGTCCCGAATGACCATGACCGCTCCGAAAAAATCTCCGTCGCGGTTCTGCAAAGGAGCCGTGGACAGGGACACCACCTGCTCGGGGCGCTCCAGGTGCTCGCAGGTCATGCGCTCCAGGGTCAGGGGACGGCGCTGCTCGAGGGTGCGGTCCAGAAGCTCGCGGCATCGCCCCGAACAGAGCATGGCCAAGGAACCGATTTTTTCACCGCGGTCGTCTTCCGCCAATCCACAGATTTTGCGCGCGGCACCGTTGAAGTCGGTTACCACCTCCGAGCAATCGACGGACACCAGACCGTCCCGGACACTCTCGAAAATAGCGGCGAGATTGGTACGGGTTTCGGATTCCCGATCGATGGCCCGCTTGTACTTGAGGGCGGATCGCGCCACCTGCAGAAGGTCCTTTTTGACGACCGGTTTGGAAATGTAATCATAGGCCCCCAGACGAACGGCCTCGCTGGCCGTCTCCACATTGGGAAAACCGGTCACCATGATCACCGGGGTGTTTTGATCGCGCTCCCGAAGGATGCGCAGCAGCTCGATGCCACTATGCCCGCCAAGCACGATGTCAGAAAATATCAGGTCAAATTTCCCGTTTCGCAATTGTCCCAGTGCTTCCTCGAAATCGGCCGCGGTGGAGACCCGGTATCCCTCCGCACTGAGAAAGCGTTCAAAGCTGAAGCGCAGGCACTTTTCATCATCGACAACAAGAATTCTTCCGGAAACTTCGACATCAGTGTTCATGGTTTTCCTCGGGTGCTGTGGGAAAAATCAGGGTAACGGTCGTAAAGTGCCCCTCACGGCTATCGATAAGGATTTCGCCCTGATGATCCTTGACGATGCCATGGCTTATGCTGAGTCCAAGCCCGGTTCCCTCCCCGGCTGGTTTGCTGGTGAAAAAAGGGGCAAGGACCTTGTGCCTTACGCCTTCGGGGATACCGATGCCGCGATCGTGAAAATCTATCCGCACCGACGGAACGTCCTGATTCTCGCAGGGACTGGCCTTGATGCTCAGGATCTTGTCGGGGGCAACAGCGGGATACTTCTTGTTCAGTGCATAGCGGGCATTGCTCAGCAGATTCAGGATCACCTGCTGGATTTCCTGGGCATGGGCAATGATCTCGGGCAGGTCGGCCGGCACGTCGAGCTGCAGCCGGATGCCGTCCTTGCGCAGCTGGGATTCGGTCAATGCCAGCGAACATGCCAGGGCATCCCACAAGTTCATGCGGTCCTTATGCTCCTTGCGGGTCCGCGCAAAAGCCAGGAGGTTGCGTACAATGTTGGCAATCCGCTCCCCCTCGTCGATGATACCCTTGAGAATCTCATGATCCTCCCGTGCGATATCGAGACTGTCGGCCAGCAGCTGGGCATAGTTGATGATACCGTTAATAGGATTGTTGATTTCATGCGCGACCCCGGCAGCCAATTCGCCGAGGGATGCCAGCTGGCCGGTGCGCAGGGACTCCTCGCGCAGCCGGATCTGGCGGGTGATGTCGCTGGCATAACGGATCACCTGCACGGTGGTGCCGGTTTTGTCCTGGACCGGGAACACCCGCACCTCCCAGCTGCGGCCGTCCCGGGTTCTGAGCTCCTTTTTCTGCGGGGCACCGGTGCGAAAGCAGGACAGCACCGGGCACTGCTCCTCCGCGCAGCAATCGCTGTTCCATAAAGCGCAGCATTTTTGCCCCGGGATATCCTGCACAGCAAGCCCAAGAGCGTTGGCCATACCGCGATTGGTGCGCACTACGGTACGATCCGGCGCAATCAGAGCGATCGGGTCGGGTATGCCGTCGAGCAGCGCCTGATATTCGCGGAACAGACGCTTGAATTTTTTTTCGCTCTGTCGCAGTGCCTGTTCGGCGACGATGCGTTCGGAAATATCCACCGCCACGCCGCGCACTCCGATGATACGGTTTTTACGCACCACCGGTGAGGCTGAAATCATCACCTTGAACCGGAAGCCGTTGCGCGCTTCGATCAGACATTCGCTGGCATTGACCGTCTCGCCGGCAAGCACTTTTTGAAAGTCCCGCACCAGGCGTTCGCGTTCCGATCCGGCCATCAGGTCAAAGACGCTGATTCCTCGCGCCAGATCTTCGTCGCTGCATCCGGTCATCTCCAGCGTCACGCGATTGGCAAACGTCAGCCGCCCGACAATATCTGTCTCGAAAACCGACTGAGGCAGCAGATCAGCCGTATCGCGAAATCGCGACTCGCTTTCCCGCAGTTCTTCCTCCACCTTTTTGCGTTCGGTAATGTCCAGGCCGACAGCCTGAATTTCCACCACCTCCCCCAACTCCCCAACGATGGCGGTATTGCTCCAGCGATACCAGAGGCAGCGGTCATCGCCCCGCGGAATCGAGGTTTCATGATAGAGGGTGCCGGGCTGGGCGATCAGAAGCCGTATGTGCTCCTCCATAGCGGTCCGCTCGCAGGCTGACATTCTTTCGACGATTTTTTGCCCCAGCAACTCCTCGGGACGTTTTTTGTACAAGCGGCAATAGGCCTCGTTGACATAGGTCAGGGTGGTGTCGGGAAGCCAGCGGCAAACGGCTTCGACCTGGGTCTGGACCAACGCCCGATAGCGCTCTTCGCTGCGGCGCAGCTCGTCCCCTGCGCGCCTGCGTTCGGTGACGTCGCGCAGGGCGGCGATCACCTTGACCCTGTTTCCCTGGTGCATCAGGGACAGGGACAGCTCGACATAAAACTCCTCCCCGTTATGGTGCAACGCGGGCAGTTCGACATTCTGGCCGAGAAGATCGGAAACGGGGTCTCCTGAAAAAAACCGGGCCAGTCTGCTGCGGTGACGGTCGCGAAAGCGTTCCGGCAGCAAACCATCGAGAGGTTTGCCAAGGATTTCTTCCTCGGCATAGCCGAACATCTTTTCGGCAGCGGGATTGAAAATGACGATGCAGCCCTTGTCATTGATGCCGATCACGGCATCGTTGATGACCCTGACCACGGCATGGTAGCGCCGTTCGCTCCAGTACAGGGCCTGCCGGATCAGCTTGAGAGATCGCAGGCGGGGCAGCACCAGCACCAGCAGAAGGACCTGCAAAAGCACAAACACCAGCCCTCCGAGCAGCAGCCGGGTGTGCTGGCCGATGGTCCGCGCCGGCCCGTCGATGATAACGCTGTCGCCGGGCAGGTCCTTGAGTGAAATCTTCCAGGATTGAAGAGCGGGGTAAAAAAACACATGGCGGGTTGCTGCGAACCCTTTGCCATCAACCGCCGGGGATTCCTTGAGCACCTGCCGGAGCAGAACATGCGCGGCGGCCTGTCCTTGAACGAAACCATCCACCACACTGCCGCCAATGACCCCTTCCGTCAGATAATTGGACCCCATGGTCAGAATTTTGAATTTGCCCGATTCAGCGAGAGTCGCAACCGCCGCCGGGATCGGCACGGTACTGCCATCGGGGCTCAGCAATCCCCCCAGGGTGGTGAGAATCACGGTTCCCTCGACTTTTTCCGCAAGCTTGCCACGCAACTTGTACAGGGAACGGTCGGCCACCAGTTCATAGGCTAAGCCGGGAAAATGTTTCGCCATTTCCGCCTTTACCTGCCGGGCGATAAAATTATGGGAAGGCCCGCCATCACCGACAAAGTAGAGCTTTTTCAGGCCGGGGTCGATGGCCTTGGCAATCCGCACGTTGCCCGCCACATCCTTGCGCTCGTAAACTCCGTCCAACAGGGCGGTTTTGCCTGGTTTGCCCGGCCAGAGGTTGCAGACGCCGCTGAACACCACGGGTACCCCGGGGAACAGTTCCTGCCGGTAGCGAAGCAGCAAAGACAGGGCGTTGTCATCGGTGACGTAAATGGCGTCGAGATGGTAGCCGAGAAATTTTTTTTTCAGATACTCGGCAAAAAAGGCGGCGTAATCCGGGGTGTACAGGTTGCGTTTGGTGTCCAGATATTCGGCAAAAAAGGAAATTTCCCGTTGTGGGGCGCGCTGCTTCAGGGTCCCGACAAATGCGGCATGCTGGTCACGGGTCCAGTCGTACTCGATATGATAGGAGTGCAGCATCAGGATGTTCAAATCGCCGGCTGAAGCTGCGGCGGGACAGCCTATGGCCGCTGCCAGCAGCAAAGCGCACCGGCATCGCCCCCTGAAGTGCCTGAAAACCATAGAAAAAACAAACCGCACCGCGTATTACCACTTTCTCCGAAAAAATCCCGCCGTCCTTTTGCACAAAGGCTCCGGGGAGGATCACATTGACTTTGCCGCAGCGATTGTTCACTGTTGGCCACTGTCCCCGGACTGGCAACCGGATCGGCGCGGAAAGCATCGGACCCGATGAATCAGGGCGGTTGTCGAACTGTCATGCTCCCGCAAATCCCCCTCGCCCTGCAACTCGGACAGAATAGTGTCTGCAAGTTTTTTGCCGAGTTCCACCCCCCACTGGTCAAAAGAATTGACTCCCCATAACACGCCCTGCACGTAAATCTTGTGCTCGTAAAGGGCGACCAGGCTCCCCAGGGTGCGTGGAGCCAGTTTGCCGAACATGAACAGATTACTGGGACGATTGCCGGGAAAAACCCGATGGGGCGCAAGACGTTCAATTTCCGCCGTACCCAGCCCATCCTCCCGCAATTGTCGACGGACTTCGTCTTCGGTGCGACCGCGCATCAGTGCTTCGGCCTGGGCCAGGCAGTTGGCCAGCAGCATATCCTGATGTGCTCCCAGGGCGTAATGGCTGCACGCCGGCAACAGAAAATCGACAGGCACCAGCCGGCTCCCCTGGTGCAGCAACTGGAAAAAGGCATGCTGGCCGTTGGTGCCGGGTTCCCCCCAGACCACCGGTCCCGTATCCCAGCTAACGGCACGACCTTCGCAGGTAGTTGTTTTGCCGTTGCTTTCCATGTCGGCCTGCTGAAGGTAGGCAGGCAACCTCTGGAGATGCTGGGCGTAAGGCACGATGGCATGGCTGGCCGCACCGAAAAAATTGATATACCAGATCCCCAGCAGCGCCATGACAACCGGCAGGTTTTTTTCGAAGGGTGCACTGCGAAAATGTTCATCCACGGCATGCGCGCCGGCCAGCAGTTCCTCGAAGCGCTGCATGCCGACAGCCAGGGCGATGGACAGGCCGATGGCGGACCACAGGGAATAGCGCCCACCAACCCAGTCCCAGAAGGTGAACATGTTTTCCGGATCGATGCCGAAATCCCGCACCCGCTGCCGATGCGTGGAAATGGCCACGAAATGGCGCGCTACATGCTGTTGATCGGCGGCACACCGCAAAAACCAGTCTTTGGCGGCATGCGCGTTGGCCAGGGTTTCCTGGGTACCAAAGGTCTTGGAGGCAACGAGAAACAGCGTGGTTTCCGGCCGCAGCCCGGCCAGGGTATCGAGAAGGTCGGCCGGATCGATATTCGAGACGAAATGCACCTTCAGGCCGGAGTGGTGGTATGGGGTCAGGGCCTGGACAATCATGCGAGGGCCGAGATCCGATCCGCCGATGCCGATATTCACCACGTCACGGATCCGCTCGCCGGAAAAACCGCGCCATGCGCCGCTGTGCACCCCTTCGACGAAGCTTCGCATCTGCGTCAAC
Source organism: Syntrophotalea sp. (assembly GCF_050253115.1). NCBI lineage: Bacteria > Pseudomonadati > Thermodesulfobacteriota > Desulfuromonadia > Desulfuromonadales > Syntrophotaleaceae > Syntrophotalea > Syntrophotalea sp. The sequence continues at coordinate 627 of NZ_JBFWJQ010000022.1, read as the reverse complement.
ACCGCGTTGACGGCCGGCATGACATCCTCGCCATCGACCTTCATGGGGCGGTTGGACCGATTGCGCAGCGCCACGTGCAGAGCCGCGCGCCCTTCAGTGCAGTTGACCGCCTCTCCGGCGAACATGCCTTCGATACGGTCCGCGAGTCCACACTCCCGCGCCAGATCGCATAACAGTTCGAGGGTCTGATCGGTGATGCGATTTTTGGAGAAATCGAACAGCAGATCCTCGAACTGCAGCGAAAAACGCTGCATCCGCCGATCGTCGCGGTCAAAAAGATCGCGCATGTGGCTACCGGAAACCTGCCGGTGATGTTCCTGCAAGCGTTGCCATGCCCTGGTCTGGGTCAGCACGGTACCTCCTGTGTCCAAAGTTGATCGGTTTTGCCGCGCAAGGCGTTTCGGCTCGAACCTTCGGCGCATGCCGTTTCGGTTTATCCTTTTGCAGACGATGCCGTCATCTGCTTTCGCCCCAATGAAAACACAAAAAAGGCCGATTTCCAGTCACTGCGAAAATCGGCCCGCGGTTTTATCTATTTTCCGGTCCTCCCGGTGGCTCCTCCTCGACCAGCTTCCAGGCTTCAGCCACCAGGGCATCGGCCAGCTCGCCTTGGGGAACCTTGCGCAG
>NZ_JBFWJQ010000021.1:0-30181 GCF_050253115.1 Syntrophotalea sp. | reverse complement strand
AGGTATTTGCGATTGGCCTGGGATTCGCCGGCAAAAGCCTCAAGGAGATCCTGTTCGGTTTTGGTGCCTTGCAGATCGGACATATGCATGAGCCTCCTCTGTGAATGTGGGGGTGAAAGACGGAACACAGCTGGCTCCATTCTCATAAATTATCCCGGGCCTGTCAACCTCCTCGTCAAGATCCGCAGAGGGATACGCACGGATTCGTAAAGATGGGGGCCGAGAGCATCGGCCACGAAGACCCTGGCGTTTAAGCGTGATGATGGCAAGAATTTGAAAAGACAGAGATTTTTGATCGGTGGCATAGGCAGGAACCGGCGGCGTTTCAGGCTCGGCGAGGATTTTTGCTGCGGGTCTGTTTCAATCGGATCAAGGCGGATTCGACTTTGGCGAAAGCCGGACTCTTACGATCCATTTGTGCCAGATTCAATTTGAACTTCTTGGCCATTTCATTCACCACCGCCAGCGGTTCGGGGTTGGCTTTATCCCATATCGGGCGCAACTCGCGCAGAAAAATATTGGCTGAAGCGGGCTCCATGCCTCTCAGGGCGGTCAGGCGGTTTTCGAGGTCCCGGGGGCTTTCGGCCATGCTGTGCAATGTGTTGAGACTGCCCTGGTAATATTGCTGCAGGGTACCGCATGTTTCCATGATATGGCTTGCAGTCACTCCATCGTGGCGGACATAGCCGCCCTCGCGCATGACCGGGTGTACAAGATAGCTCCATCCTGCCCGGGTGATACTCAAGGGATCGAGGAGTCGGTATTTCTGGAAAGTCCGGTAGGTTTTTCGTGCAATGTCCCTCGATACCGGTCCGCCGAATAGCAGGGTAGCCAGCAGCCATTTGAAAAGTTCGTGATCTTTGCCGCTTTGCAGATCGATGCCGAGTTCTTCGGAAAACAGGGGAAAGGTCAGCAGTTCCTGGATAGTCATGCTTTCTCCTTGGGCAAATTTATTATTTTCGTTTAAGCATGCATGGAACATGCCGTAATCATTAGCTAAAAACTATTCCGACAATGCCTCGCGCGGGGCTGGCATTTTTCGCTTTCTGCCGTGAAAGGCAGGACTGTTCGCCGGCGAGTATCCATCCGGAAACTCCGCATGAAAACCAGCGAGGAAAATGGGGGAACGGTGGCTCCGGGAGAAGCTTTTTCGGGAAGGATATTTTGGCCGGTTTAACATGAGAACAGACGGGGCAGGGCAAGGCGATCCGGAGCATGACTGTTTTTGCCGCTGCCGGCGGTGATTTCACGGAATGCGGGGTGACACGGCAGGATTCATCTGCTTCGATGGGGCGCGAGGGAGTACATCGCCATATCGATCCCACAGCGTCGACAGGTCGTTTTGCCGGCCTGCAGGCTATTGCAGTAAGGGCATACCCTGTCCTCCGGAGGAATGGTTGACGACATCGGCTCGACCCGGCACAGGGCACCGGCTTTTCGGAACAGATTCCAGCAGCGCCAGGCGGCTTTGGCGTCGACGCCGGAGCGCACCACGGGTTCTTCCGAGAAAAAGCGTTCCAGCGCCGCGGGAGGAAAACAACGCATTTTTTCAAGATTTGCGCGTACCTTCCGGTGGCCCATTCCCGGTGCGAGGCAACCTGTAAAAACAACCTTGAAGCGGTTTATGTTCATGTACTTTTCCCTTATGCGCCGATGCGAAAAAACTCTCGTCTGTCAATCCGGAAGAAGTCTTCGGGCATAAAAGAATGTATCATATTATAATTTAAAAAAACAAATAAAAATAATTGTTAATGACTAAGGGGGTGTCGCGGCGGGCTTTGCAGCGAAACAGGAATAAAACAGGAACCAAAGGCCGATCGGAGCCATGTGGTTTTTTTGATTGGAAAATCGGAAGGTTATGCTGCCAGCGGGAGGATCAGGCGCCGCGGCCGCTCTTGAAGCGTTTCAGCCAGATCTGGAATTCCTTTTCCTCATGTTCCAGCTCGAAAGCGTTGATCAATCCGCGGCGCAAAGCGACGGCCACGGCGCGGTTGCGAAGATTGAAGGCATCCCCGAATTTATCGCCCTGAAACTGTTCCTGGTCGACGCCAAGTTTGCTGTACAGGGAGTTAAGGCGGCTCTGCACGCCGCGTCGCGACAGGTAGCGCCGCTGTGCGATGAGATTGTCGGTGAGCCCCAGGGAGATGTCGAGCAACGCTTCGAATTCGATATCGGAGAGCGCCGTCTGGCTGTGACCGGCCCGGCCCTGGACCTTGCGTACTTCAGGGTCGATCCAGCATTGTTCCTCAAGTAGAACGGTTTGGATGGCGGACAGGATGCGGTCGCGCGGGTTGGATTTCAGGATGTAGCCATAAACAGTCTCCGGCGGTACGATGCGCGACAGGGTACGGACATACATTTCGTCCTTGAACTGGCTCCAGAATACGATGCGTGCCTGTGGTTTGCGTTGCCAGAGGTTGCGGGCCAGTTCAATGCCGTTCATTTGGGGCATCTGGATATCGCTGATCAGCAGAGGTTGCTCCTGGTGCAGGGCCAGTTCCAGCGCGGCCATGCCATTGGGCGCGCGATCGACCACGCAGGAACCCTCCCAGCTTTTGATCAGCTGTTCGAGAAATTCAAAATCCCGTGGGTTGTCTTCCGCTATGATGATATGCACCTGCGTCATTCTTGTCCGCCTTCCCGGGTGTTTGCCAGGACTGGCAAGGTTAATTCAAAGCGGGTGCCGCTGGAAAAACGGGAATTGCACCAACGGACCTGCGCGCCGATGGTTCGTGCGCGCTCACGAATATTGTTCAGCCCCCTGCCAGCGCGCAGGGCAACCTCTTCAAGATCGAAACCAATACCATTATCCTCGATGGACAGAACCACCTGGCCCCCACAGAGGTTGAGGTTCACCTCGTAACGGGACGCCCGCGCATGTTTGATGACATTGTGGATGGCTTCCACCGCGATCCGATACAGGGTCAGCTTCTGTAGCCGCGTCAGGTTGGCAGAGTCGACCGCGGGACAGATATACAGGTGGTATTCCGGCATATCTCCTTTGCCAAGATGCCGCTCAAGGTGGGATTCAAGGGCCGCGCCGAGACCAAGGATGTCCAGCGTCTGCGGATGCAGGTTGTCCATAAGCTGGCGCAGGTTGGCAATCGCCCGCAGCAAATCTTCTTCGAGGGTGCAGACTTCGTTTTTGAGGTCCCCTTCCGCCGGCAGGCTTTGCAGCCCGCGCAGAATTCCGGACAGATCGCAGAGGGTCTGGTCGTGAATATCCATGGCGATGCGCCTGCGTTCCTCTTCCGCGCCTTCCAGCAGTTTTTCCGTGCCCACCACCCGGATCAGCTGGTCGGTCATGTGATTGATGGACAGAGCCAAGTCATCGAGCTCATCGCGAACCGTATCCGGCGCGGGCGGCGGTTTGAGGTCGCCGCGCACGATGCGGCCGGCACTGTCGCTGAGGGTCTGCACGCGGCGCAGAATGCCGCGGGCAAAAAACAGGGACAGCAGCACACCGACAGGAATGGCGGCACCCAGCACGATCACGGACACCAGGGCCGCCCGGTCGGTCAGTTTGTCCAGGTCGTTGCTGTTGGGTGGCGGCGAATCCTTGCGCATCTTTCGGGTCTGATCATTGAGGCCGACCATGTGCGGCCGCAGCTGTTCCAGGGCCGCGGTGAATGCCCATACATTGAATGCGTCCTTGTCGGGATACAGGGCTTCGACGGCGCGCATCAGGTCCTGCCCCTGGCTTTCGGAAAGGGGCATGTATGTGCGCACGCGATCAAGGCCGCTGACAAGGTGGGCGTAAGCCTGGTCGAGATCTGCGAGCAGCGCATCCAGATTATCGTAGCTGGCCTGGCCGTTTTTAACCAGATCCTGGTACTGGCGAATCGCATCCTCCATTACCCGGGCGGCAATGTTGGCCTCGGTAATGCCCATGAGGATCGCACCGATCCCTTCGGCCTGTTCGCGTTTATGGGACAGATCCATATAGGTGTACTGCAGAAAAACCAGTAGCAGGGTCATCAGCAGCAACACCGCCGCGGGCGCAATAAGTATCTGATGTTTGAGGGTCAGGCGCATGGTCCGCAACATACCATAAAGCTGGCGCCGATGCACTGTGCTTCAGCACAGCCCGAGAGCGCACATTTAACGAGTCTTCATTCGGAAAGGTCCGGTTTTTGTCGGGGTGCCGCCGCCCCGCGAAAGGCGGCCCAGGCTTCCTGCTCAAGCTCTTCCGGGCAGCGTTGATAGCGCGGCGAATGGTGAAAAACCTTCAGCCGCCCCACCCCGGCCATCCGTGCCAGCCGTCCGGCCTGCCAGGCGGTAAGGTGGTTGCGCTGGCGGGCCCTGTCCAGATCACGATGAGCGAACATGGCTTCAATGGCCAGCAGGTGAACGTTTTGCGCCAGTTGCAGAATCCTTCGAAAATCGCCATATACCGGAGAGCAGTCCGTGACGTAGACGATTTTCATGCCCGGTTCGGTAGAAGCGATGTGCGCCCGAAGCCAGCCCAGCGATAGTTTGCGGGTGCGACCGCCGTCAAGCGGTACCGAAACGGCGACATCGGGGTCGGTGCCCCGAAAAACAAGGTCTTTGAAGTGGCCCAGCCAGGGGCCGGGATGGAAACCGTGGCGATGCAGGGCGTCTTTGTGGATGGCGATGTGTATCGGTTCTTCCAGGGAGAAGGCCAGCGAATCGATGTTCCCGTGCGCAAGGCGCACGGTCCGGACCTGGTACCATGGGTTCTGATACAGAAGGCCGTCGTGGCAGGGCAACAGGCGCTCGGACCGCGGCCGGAAAGCCTCGGCAGCCGGGAAGGCGACTTCCCTGATGCTGTTACCCAGCCATTCGCGCACCTTGAGTACAAAGGGATAACCTTCGACCAGGTTCCAGGTGTAGCTTTGCAGTCGTGCCGCAATCTGGGCCGCCAGCCCCTTGGGGCCGTATAACAGCAGATCGATATCCCTTGCCAGGAAGGTGCGCAACAACAGGTCGAAGCCTGCCAGGTGATCGATGTGGGCATGGGACAAAAACACCAGCCGCGTCTTGATCAATGCGCCGGGGGGCAGTGCATGCAGATCGCCGCAGTCGAAAAGCAGCGCCTCGCCGCGGTGGGCGAGGCGCACGTGCAAGGCCGGGTCGCCAAAGGGGCCGTTGACCAGTCGGGGGAAAAAAACCGATCTCACCGATGGGCCCTCCTGACTGGAAGAGAGAAAAAGGAAGGGGGATTGCCGATTCAGGCTATCGGGTCCGGACCGTTGCGTAAAGGGTCTGATCCCGCCGCTGGACAAGCAGACGCACCAGCTGGTTGCTTTTTGAGTTTCCGAGCAGGGCGTGCAGGGCTGCCGCGGACTCTACCGGCTCGCCGTTCAGCTCCAAAATCACATCTCCGGCGTGCAAGGTGCCGGCGGCGGGTCCATCCGCCTCGACGGCGGCAACCAGCACGCCCTTTTCAACGGACAGCCGGTAGCGGGATTTGATCTCCGGCGTGATGTCGATGACGGACAGGCCCAGCAGGTTTTTGCTTTTGGCGACTTCCCTTTTTGCCGGCTGCTGGTCCCGGTCCTGGGTGCCAATGATGACGCTGGCTTCTTTTGTGCGCCCGTCCCGGAAGAGTGTCATGCGCGCCTTGGCGCCAACCGGCAAGGCCGCTACGATTCTGGGCAGATCGCTGAGGTTTTCAAGGGTCTGTCCATTGATTTCAAGGATAATGTCCCCCCGCTGCAGACCGGCTTTGCGGGCTGGCGAATCGTCCTCCACATCAGTGACCAATGCACCCCGGGCCTTTTTCAGGCCAAAGGATTCAGCCAGCTCCTCGGTTAGCTCCTGAACCGTGACGCCGATCCAGCCCCGCACCACATGGCCGGTTTCCCGAAGCTGCGGGATAATGCTTTTTGCGGCGTTGATGGGTATGGCGAAACCGATGCCCTGACCTCCGGCCACAATTGCCGTATTGATGCCGATCACCTTACCGGCTTCGTTGAACAGCGGACCGCCGGAGTTGCCCGGATTGATGGAGGCATCGGTTTGAATGAAATCGTCATAAGGCCCGGCGCCAATCACTCTGCCTTTGGCCGAAACGATGCCGACCGTGACGGTCTGCTCCAGGCCGAACGGGTTGCCGATGGCCATGACCCATTCCCCGACCTTGAGTGTTTCGCTATTCCCCATTTCGGCGACCGGAAGTTCTTCCTGTCCGACGTCGATCTTGATCAGTGCCAGGTCCAGCTTGGGGTCGAGTCCCTGTACGGTGCCGTTGAATTCCCGGCCGTCGGAGAGGCGCACCTTGATGACGTCAGCGCCGTCGACGACGTGGTCATTGGTAAGGATATAACCGTCGGCAGAGATGATGAAGCCCGAGCCCAGGGAGCGTTCCTTGCGGTCCATGGGCTGGCCTCGGAAAAACCTGTCGAAAAATTCTTCGAAAAATTCATTGTAGGGGGACGGCTGCCCGGGGAAGATGGGTCGTTGAGGGCGGATGGTTTTGGAGGTGCTTATGTTGACGACCGATGGTTTCAGGCGGATCGCCAGCTCGGCAAAGTCGGGTACGGCAAAAGCCGGTATGGCAGTCAGCAGCAATGCCACAAAAACGGACAAGGAACGGAACAAGGTCTTCATGGATGTCATCCTCCTGAGTGATTGCGGTCGCGTCGCCGGCCCTGCGCGCTTAGGCGAAAAGGGCATGCACGATGTGAAAATTTAATCATTCGGTAAGGATGTGTCAATGTGCACAAAGGCAGGGACGGGTGCGGTTTTGCCCCACGCCTCGATTGCGGAGGATACGGTATGCGGCTTGCTGGCGGATCAGGCTGTTGTGGCGTCAGGGCCGGGGCCTTTGCGCGGCAAAAATACTGTGAAAACGCTTCCCTCGCCTGGTTCCGAAGTTACTTCAACCTGGCCGCCATGGGCTTTGACGAAAGAATCGACGATGGCCAGCCCCAGGCCTGTGCCCCCGTCATCGCGATTGCGTGCCCGGTCCACCCGGTAAAAACGGTCGAAAATGTGCGGCAGGTGCTCGGCGGGAATGCCAATGCCAGTATCGGAAACGGTGACAATCGCGTCGTCGTCGTTTACCGACAAGGCTATTTCCACCCGGCCACCATCGGGGGTGTAATTCACCGCATTGGCAATCAGGTTGAGGAATACCTGGCGAAGGCGCATCTTGTCTCCGAGAATGCGGATTTCCTCCGTGACATTGGGGTGCAGCACCAGATCTATGGATTTCGGTTGTGCCAGAGAACGGCCCTGCAGATAGAGTTCCTGGAGCAGATCGCTGAGACTCATCTCCCGGATGGCCAGAGGTTTTTCTCCGCCCTCGCTTTTGGCCAGCAGCAGCAGATCTTCGATGATGCGGCTCATGCGGTCGATCTCCTCCATGCCGGATTTAAGAACCTTGCGAAAGTCCTCGGGGGTCTTGGCCCAGCGCAGGGCGACCTCGGTTTCCCCTCGGAGGATGGTCAGGGGGGTGCGCAGTTCATGGGAGGCATCGCCGGAAAATTGCTTGATTTTACGGAAAGACTCTTCGAGGCGTTCCAGCATGGAGTTGAAGGATGTGGACAGTAGCGCGAGTTCGTCGCCTGAAGAACGCACCGGCAGTCGGTGGGAAAGATTATCGACGTTGATGCGACGCATGGCTCGGGTGAGGTTTTCGACGGGGGCCAGGGTGCGTCCGGCCAAAAACCATCCCATCATCGCGACGGTGAGCAGGACCAGGGGGCTGAAAACCAGCATGGTGGTTCGCAGTTCCCGCAGCGATTCATGAACCAGGCCAGTGCCAGTGCCGATCTGCAGGAACAGCATATCCTGGTTTTGCAGGGGGATGGCCAAAGTCAGAAGGCGCATGGGGTCAACGCCGGCCGTGTCGTTGCTGGTCTCAAGCAACATCCCATGGCTTGCAGCGCGTTGCAATGATGCCATGTTGATGGCGGGACTGTCGTCGATGCTGCCGTATTCACTGCAAAGGTTTTGGCCCCGGGCATTCAGCAGCCGGAAAAAATGCCCTTCGCGATGGCGCCGTACAAATTCGTAGAACGAACCACAGCGCTCCGGACCGGAAAAGCCCTGCGCAAGCGCAGGGCCTTGTTCGGTCAGCTTGATGAGGCGCTGATCGGCCTGCTGCAGCAGGCTACGGGAAAGCTGATGGTGCCAGATAAAGCCGCTCATCGCCAGCACCATGACGATGGTCAGGGAGTACCAGGCGGTGAGGCGGAATCGCAGGGAACGGAAGAACAATCAGCCCTCCTTGAGGACATATCCAACGCCGCGCACGGTATGAATCAGCTTTTTATCGAAATCCCGGTCGACCTTTTTGCGCAGGTAGTTGACATACACATCGATGATGTTGGTGAAAGAATCGAAGGTGTAGTCCCATACGTGTTCCGCAATCATGGCCCGGGTAAGCACCTGATTGGGGTTGCGCATGAAATATTCCAGCAGGGCGTATTCCTTGGCCGTGAGATCGATCTCCTGATCAGAGCGCCATACCTTGTGGCTTACCGGGTCGAGGCGCAGGTCGGCGAAATAAATTTCGGCCCCGCGGTCCTTGGCGCTGCGGCGCAGCAGGGCCTTGACGCGGGCGAGCAACTCACTGAAGGCGAAGGGCTTGGTCAGATAGTCGTCGCTTCCCGAATCAAGGCCGGAGACGATATCTTCCACGGAATCCTTGGCGGTCAGGCACAGCACCGGCGTGGTTATCTCCTTGGCTCGCAGTTCCTTGATGACTTCGAGACCATCCTTTTTGGGCAGCATGAGGTCCATCAGAACAATGTCGTAGGGGTTGTTTTCGGCCAGGAACAACCCTTCCTCTCCGTCAAACGCCACATCCACGGTGAACTCCTCTTCCTCGAGACCCCGCTTGATGAAGCTGGCTACCTTTTTTTCGTCTTCTACAACGAGCACGCGCATTGTCGCTTCCTTTCTTCCGGCGATGGAAACGGTTGACATAAAAATTGGTGCGGTTTTCCGCTAACGTTTTCTCCTTGAATGCCACAGTTTTGCTGTCCAGTACCCGCTGCGATCATGAATCAGTGCCCATGAGGTTCGGCGCGACATGGCGGTTCATGAGCTCACATTAAAATGGTAGCAATAAAAAAACTTCGTGCAAGTCACTTTTTTGAAAAAGGCAGGCGGCGTCATGCCGCCCGTTGTTTCGCTTCTGGCAGGGGGTACCGACGGTTGGGGGCCTTGGTCGTGGCATGCATTATTTGTAACAAAAATATCACCAAGGGTATTTGCCTCATTAAATAGCTTGGCGGATTACACTCCACTAACAAGTGTTTTGTCAAGTATTTTATTGCCATCACCTGAGTCATTTGGTAAACAGTGCGCATGAACGAATTCTGGCTTGAAATCCTCATTACCGTACCTGCCGCCGGCATTGACCTGGTCTGTCATGAAATGACGGAACTCGGCTCGACCGGCATTACCGTTGAAGAACGCCCTCTCGACACCTTCGTGATTCCTGACCCGGACGAGGGTGTTCCGGAAATCCTTACTCTCAAGGTCTATTTCCCTCCCGATCTGCCCGAGGCCGGTCTGGCGCAGCGGGTTGCGGAGCGTCTGGCCTGTCTGGTTCCGCTGGTTCCGGGACTTGAGCCGGTGGTTCCCCGGCTGCGTCGCATCGGTGCCGAAGACTGGGCCGAAAACTGGAAGCAGCATTTCGGCATCCTGCGCATAGGATCGCGGCTGGTGGTTCGTCCGACCTGGGAGGATTTTCAGCCAGGCCCCCGCGACGCGGTGCTTACACTGGATCCCGGCATGGCATTCGGAACCGGAAGTCACGCAACGACCCGTTTGTGCCTGGAAGCTTTGGCCGAGGCATACGAAGCTTGTCCGGGGCCGCAGCGGGTGCTGGATGTGGGCACCGGTTCAGGCATTCTCGCCGTTGCCGCCGCCCTGCTCGGTGCGCGCCAGGTTCTCGGCTGCGATATCGATCAGACGGCCTGTCAGGTGGCGCTCGATAATGCCCGGCAAAACAATGTCGCGCAGCAAATTGCCGTCACTCTGGATCCGCTTGAATCGTTGCCGGGTAAATTCGATATGGTGCTGGCCAACATTCTGGCCGAGGAAAATGCACGGCTTGCCGCTGCGCTGGTCTCCCATCTGGCACCTGGCGGCGTTTTGATCCTGTCCGGCATTTTGCAAGAAAAGGAGCAGCTGGTCATTGATGCGTTCGCCGGACGGGGGCTTGCGGGACCCGACATTCGCCGTCGGGAAGAATGGTCTTGCCTGTGCTATCGTAAGGAAGCCTGAATGCATCGGTTTTTCATTACCCCGGAAGCTCTGCGCGGCGAGCAGGTCACCCTCACCGAGGAGATCGTGCATCATCTGGTGGTTCTGCGGCTTTCCGAAGGAGCCGAAATTGTTCTGCTGGACGGTCTCGGCACCCTCTGCCACTGCCGGCTCACGGGGCTTGCAAAAAAAACCGGCACGGCTACGGTTCTGGTCCGGAGCAAGGAAATCGAGCGGAGCTTCCCTATCGAATTGATACAGGCCCTGCCCAAGGCCGACAAGATGGATCTGATTTTGCAAAAGGGTACCGAACTCGGCGTTACCCGCTTTCTTCCCGTGCAGACAAATCGCAGCGTCCCGCGACTGGAGCCGAAGCGTGAGGAGCAGCGGCGGCAGCGCTGGCTGCGCATTATCCGCGAAGCGGCACGGCAGTGTCGCAGGCCCCTGCTGCCTCAGCTTGCGCCGCTGGCGACCCTTGACAGCGCTCTGGCAGGCTGTCAAAGCGCGTTGCGCCTGATGTTGTGGGAGGAGGGCTCGCACGCGCTTGAATCGGTTCTGCCACAGCAGATCCCAGCAGGTGCCGCGGTGCTGATCGGCCCGGAGGGCGGCTTTTCCAGCGAGGAGGCCGCTGTCGCGCGGCGATTCGGGTTTGTGCCGGTGCGGTTTGGACCGCGTATTTTGCGAAGTGAAACAGCCGGCTTTGCAGCCGCAACCATTCTGCAATACCGGTATGGCGATCTGGGCGGTGCGCAGTCCTGACATGCGGCGCGCCCTTGCCCGGTGGAGGAAATGACATGAAGTGTCCAAAGTGCGGTTTCCAGAGTTTCAACTATCTGGGCACCTGCAAGAAATGCGGTCGGGACCTTTCCGGGATACGCGACAGGTATCGCCTTGGCGATCCGGTGCAACCGCCGTCCTTTACGGGCCGCCCGGCCGTTGTGGCGCCCCTGGCGGATGATCCTTTCGAAGCCAGCCTCCCCGATGAGAGGGAGATTTCGACCGCCGCCGAGCAGGCGGTTCTGGAAGATGAGCAGGTCGAACAGGACCTGGTTGCCTACCTGGATGAAACAGGCTCCGGGGAGCCTGCTCTTGCAGCCGACCTCGATGCGGATTCAAGCCGCGGCCGGGAGAGCGTCGCGCCGGCCACGGATGACGGTTTTGCCGATGACCATGGAACCGCCGCAACGGGATTCCCCGACATGCCATCGCCTTGCGCCGATAGCGAGCTTGCCGCACCTGCAGCGGTCCAGATGCAAGAGGCCGACAGGGAACCGCCGATGGACGATGATGTATTGCTGGACGATTGGCTGCTGGATGGCGAGACACCTGCCTGGCGGCGCAGTGAGGCAGCGGATTTTGAAGAAGGGACGGCCAATGCGCGCGGTGCTGAGCCGGACGCGGTTTTCGCCGCCGCATCGGAACAGGACGAATGGCTTGCCGATGAGGATTATGCGCCTGCTTTGTGCCGGGCTTCCCTGTCTGCGCGGATGTTCGCATTTTTGCTCGATGCCGGTTTGCTGGTAACCATTTTCGCGCTGTTTGTTCTGGCAGGAGAATATCTGCGGGCTGGTGGTGATGCTTTTGTCTGGCCGAAACCGCAAGCCGTGGCTGGCCAGGCCGGACCATATTTCCTGGTGTTTTTCGGGCTTTCCCTTGGATATTTCACCCTGTTTCATTATCTGGGAGGTCAGACGCCGGGGAAAATGGTCGCTTCGCTGCTGGTTGTTGATGTTGATGGCGAACCGCTGCAACTGTCGCAGGCTTTTCTGCGTACGGCGGGAGGGCTGCTGTGCCTGCTGCCCCTGGGCCTCGGTTTCTGCAGCGCACTGTTCCGCCGCGACGGTCGGGGCTGGAATGATCGGCTGGCCGGCAGCATGGTTATTCCTGCAGGCCGGGATCAAAGCGCTGCCGGCGGCAACTCGCAACGGCCGTAGCCAAAGTCGTTAAGATCGGTCAGTCTATGGCTGGATCAGTTTTTTGCGCAGGATGAGAATTTCCAGGGCGCAGGCCGCCTTCCCCAGAAGCTGCTGAAGTTCGGCCACGCGATCGAACAGGCAGAGACCGCCATTTTCCACATACAGGATGCCGACCGCGCGTTTGGCAACCACCAGCGGCAGCAGGACAGCTTTTTGGGGCGGTGCTCCCAGAGCCTGTTGCAGCATGGCCCGCAGGGGCGCCTCGGCGAGCGGACCGAGAAACGGACTTTGCCCTGCAAGCACGGATTGCAGGAGTGGGCTGTCGGTGATTTTCATGCCGACCTTGCCGATTCCAGGTCGCCGCTGATGGCCGCACAGGGCCCGCCAGCCGAGCAGGGTGCCGTCACGTTTCAGAAACAGCGCCAGGCGCTCAAATTGGCCGCACAAGTGATCCATCAGAGCGTCCGCCACATCTTCACGGCTGGCAGCCGCCGCCAGGCGCTGCTGCAGTCCGGTCCCGGCTCGGGCGGCCGCGGTCCCGGCTTCATCCTCGACAACCTGTGCTTCTTCCAGCAGGGATTCGTCCAGTTCCTCGGTTTTGGGAAACGTTTGCTCCAAAGATTCGGCGGCGACAATCCGCGCCATCAGGGAGGCTTCGGCGGCTGGCAGATCTTTGCGATAACAGCGGCCGATGGCTTGCAGAAGACGGGCTTCGGGGGCGACCTGGGGCATCAGGGGGTAGCCTGTCAGGTCGGCAAGATTTTGCAGCGACTCCTGGTCGCTGGGATCGGCCATGGCAACCAGCAGGCCCTGCTGCACGAGTCGCAGTGGCAGGGCCCGGAACCTGAGAGCCTGCTCCATGGACAAAAATTCGCGCAGCACGGGAGGCAGCTCCCGCAACTGGTCAGGATCGAAATAAGCCCGCCCAAGCATACGCGCAACGATGTGGGCCATCCGCTCTTCGCCGATGGGTGAGGCAACAAGCACGCAGGTACTCAGGCACATATCGGCATGCCGGGCGTTTTGCCGTATTTCCTCGGCCAGGTGTTTGGACAGGCTGCCGTTCCGAACCAGCAGTTCCAGCAGGATGCTCGCCATAGTGTGTTCGATGGCGGGCGCAAACTCTTCACGCCCCCATCCCTCCTCTTAAATCATAAAATTGTTGAGGGCCGTACCTGTCGGGTCGGTCAGCCCATGCGCAAGGCAATAAACTCGTCAAGGTCGCGGCAGCGCAGATAAGGATTGTGCTGTCGTTCAAAGGCGATGGTGGAAAATTTACGGGGGCCGTAATCATGTCCGGGAAATATCAGTGTGGCGTCCGGGTAGGCGGCCAGTCGGTGCAGGCTGCGGTACAGGGCCTCCGGATCGCTGCCGGGCATGTCGGCCCGGCCTACCCTGGTGACGAACAGCGTGTCTCCGGTCAGCAGGGCGCCTGGTGGATTAAGGGTGATGTCCGCCGGCGTATGGCCAGGGGTGTGCAGGATGGTGACGGCCGTATCGCCCACCATCAGTCGGTCTCCGTCCGCGAGCGGCCTGTCGGGTTTTGGCAAGGCCAGCGCATGGGCCGCCAACCGCGCCCCGGTGGCTTGCAGGATCATCCCGTTGCCGGCAACGTGGTCGCGGTGGCCATGGGTGTTGACCAGCCAGGTCAGGCGCACGCCGTGTTTTTCAATGGCATCGAGCAGCTTTTGGGGTTCCAGCGAGGGATCGACGGCCAGACCCTGACGGCTCGTGGGGCAGAACAGGAGATAGGCAAAGTTGTGCATCTCGCCAGCCGGAATCTGAAGGATTTCCAGGTTCCCGAGTTTCATTGTTCCTCCTCTGCCCGCGCCAGGTCAGAAATCCTCCGGATGGTTCCGTTCATTATACAGAAGGTTTCCCCGGTGGCGCGCACCACCCAGCGGTCTCCCTCTTCCGGGGGCAGGGGAAATTCACGGCTGCCGAGGTAGATCTCCTCGCCATCGAGCCTGCCCCACCATTCCAGGGCGCCGGTCTGCCAGATTCTGGTTTTCAAATTATATGCCATGTAACGTCGCTCCGGTACAGATAAAAGTTGTCTCATTGTACGCCAGACGAGGCTTGCCGGTCAATCAGATGACCCTTGTGGTAAATGATGAATTTTTCTATAATCAGTGGTTCCAGAAAGATCCTATACACGAGAAGGGAAGAGCCTTGCCATGAAATTCGCTAAAATGCATGGAGCCGGCAACGACTACGTTTATGTCAATTGCTTTGAAGAAATCATCGACGACCCGGTCGCCATGGCCCGCACGGTCAGCAACCGCAACTTCGGTATCGGCTCCGACGGCCTCATTTTAATCCTGCCCTCCGGGAAGGCCGATGTGCGCATGCGCATGTTCAATTCCGACGGCAGCGAATCGGAGATGTGTGGCAACGGCATCCGCTGCGTGGCCAAATATGCCTATGACCATGGCATTGTGGATAAAAAGGAGATCACCGCCGAGACCGGGGCCGGCATCCTTACCCTGCAGCTCTTCACCAACCCGGACAACCGGGTGGAGCGGGTCCGTGTCAATATGGGCAAACCGCGTCTCAGCCGTGGCGAAATCCCCATGACAGGCAACCCGCGGGAGCAGGTCATCAATCAGGAACTGAAGATCCTCGACCGGACCTTTCACATTACATGCGTGTCCATGGGCAATCCCCACTGCATTATTTTTGTCGACAATGTCGACGAATTTCCCGTTGCCAAATACGGCCCGGTCATCGAAAATCTCGATCTTTTCCCCAATCGAACCAACGTCGAATTCATCGAAATCATATCTCCAACCGAAATCAAACAGCGTACCTGGGAGCGAGGCGCCGGCGAGACACTGGCCTGCGGCACCGGTTCCTCGGCGGTTACCGTTGCCTGCGTCCTCAACGGTCGCACCGAACACCGTGTGCTCAATCATCTGCTGGGGGGCGATCTGGAGATGGAATGGGCACAGGACGGCAGCGTGTATATGACCGGACCGGCGGTACAGGTTTTCGAAGGGGATTTCGACCCGCGATGACCTGTCCCATGTGCATGCGCTGGCAGGAGCAACCGGAACTGCGCATCGCTGAATTTGAGCACTGCTACGCTATGCTCAATGGTGACCAGTTTTTCCCCGGATATACCCTGCTTTTTACCAAAGAGCACGTCACCGAGCTGTTCCATCTGCTGCCGGCCGCGCGCGCCGGCATCATGGAGGAGATCAATCGGGTGGCGGCGGCTCTGGCCGCCGTTTACCAGCCGGCCAAAATGAACTATGAACTGCTCGGCAACATGGTGCCCCACATGCATTGGCATCTGGTGCCGCGGCAGACCACGGACCCGCTCTGGCCCAGGCCCATCTGGAGCGAGCCTCACAACGAGTGTGTTCTGTCCGCCGCACAATACCGGCAGGCCATTGGGCGCATCCGCCTGGCCCTCGGGCTGGCCGCGGGTGACAAGGAATAGTTGCCATGCAGTGTATCCTGTTTGATCTCGACAATACCCTGTATCCGCCCTGCTGCGACCTGTTTTCGCTCATCGACACGCGCATCAACCGCTATATGCATGAGGTGGTGGGTATTCCCCTGGAAAACGTCGACAGCCTGCGCCGGCGGTACTGGCAGGACTACGGCGTCACCATGCGGGGACTCATGCGGCATCACCGGGTCGACCCCGAGGATTACCTGCATTACGTTCACGACGTGGATGTGCGAAGCCGCCTGCAGCCTGATCCGGAGCTCAGGCAGGCGCTGCTCTCGCTGCCCCAATCCCGGGTTGTTTTTACCAACAGCAGCCGTGCTCATACCGATCGGGTACTCGATGCCCTGGGGATAGCCGATCTGTTTGACGCGGTGTTCGATATCCGGGTCGCTGATTACATGCCCAAGCCCTATCTTGAGCCCTATCAACGGGTTCTTGACCAGCTCGGCCTGGCCGGCAGCCAGTGCGTCATGGTCGAAGACAGCGTGGCCAACCTCAGGCCGGCCAAGCAGCTCGGTATGGCGACCATCCTGGTCGGCGATGCCGTTCCGGAGTCCTTCGTCGATCGGCACCTTGCCGGGGTTGAGCAGTTGCCGCAGGCCCTCGCATGCTGGGCATCCTGTGGAACCGGTAGCCCGGCGAGAGGTTACTGAATGTTGCTTGGCGCTCATGTATCCATTGCTGGCGGAGTCAGCCAGGCATTCCGGCGCGCGGCAGCCATTGGCGCTACGGCTATGCAGATTTTTACCAAAAACGCCAATCAGTGGCGCGCCGCACCCCTGCCCGGAGAGGAGATCGAGGCCTTTGCTGCCGCCAGGCAAGAGGGGGGCGTAGCGGCAATCATCGCCCATGACAGCTACCTGATCAACCTGGCCGCGGCCGACGGTGAAAACCGCAGTCGCTCCCTGGCCGCATTTCTCGACGAGATGCGGCGCTGCGCCGCTCTGGGTATCGATCATCTGGTCATGCATCCCGGCGCCCATCTTGACGCTGGGGAAGATATCGGTTTGCGACGCATCGCCGAGGCGTTTCGCATTATCTTTGAACAGGCACCGCCCCAGGTTGTGGTGTTGCTGGAAAATACCGCCGGCCAGGGCAGCTACCTGGGCTACCGTTTCGAGCACCTTGCCGCCATCATGGAGCAGGTGCCGCAGGGGCGTTTCGGCGTCTGTTTTGATACCTGCCATGCCTTCGCCGCCGGCTACGATCTGTCATCCGAGGAAGGCTACCATCGCACCATCGCCGAATGCGAGCGGATTTTCGGCGCCAGCCGCATCGCTGCCATTCATCTCAACGATTCCCAAAAGGCCCGGGGTTCCCGTGTCGACCGGCATGCCCATATTGGTCAGGGTGCGATTTCCATCGATGCCTTTGCCGCCCTGATGCGGGATGCCCGCTTCGCCGCGGTTCCCAAGATTCTTGAAACCGCGCCGGGAGAGAACAACCGGTGCCATCTGGAAGAGTTGGCCCTGTTGCGGCGTTTGGCGGAGGTGCAGGCGTGAAAGCGGTGTTGCAGCGGGTGGCGCAGGCTCATGTCAGCGTGGATGACGAGATTATCGGTGCCATCGGGCCGGGGATCCTGGTATTGCTCGGTGTGGAGCAGGGAGATACCGCACAGCATGCCGCCGCACTGGCAAAAAAAACGGCCGAGCTGCGCTTGTTCGATGATGCGGCTGGTAAAATGAACCTGTCGGTGGAGGACACCGGCGGGCAACTTCTGGTAATTTCTCAGTTCACGCTGGCGGCCGACTGTCGCAAAGGGCGCCGTCCGGGCTTCAGCCGCGCGGCTCCGCCGGGCGAAGCCAAGGCTCTCTACCAGGACTATATAGGACAATTGCGCGGCCGGGGCCTGAGTGTCGCCACCGGCCGTTTTCAGGCCATGATGCAGGTGCATCTGGTCAACGATGGACCGGTCACTTTGCTGCTCGACAGCCGCGGGGTTTTCTGATGAATGCTTTTTCCATGGAACAACCGCCCAGCCGCAGCGCCAAAAAGCGCGCGGCCAAAGCCGTGGAGGAAACCGCCGCCGATCTCGTTGTTCTGGGTGACGCGGATTTCCGTCGCTTGACGCTGGCTGGCGAGATTCTCGAGGCGGTTGACGAAGTCCGCCGCATCAAGGCACACAGCGCCCGCAAACGTCAGCTCAAGCATCTGGCCGGGCTGTTGCGACGGGATGAGGACAGCCTGCAGCAGGCCGAGACCTTTCTTGCCGATCTGGCTCATGGCCGCCAGCGGGCCGCGGCCGATTTTCATTTTCTGGAGGAGCTGCGCGAGCGGCTCTGCGATCCGGCGCGTTTCGACGAAGCGCTGGAAGAGGTGCGGCGTGAACTTCCGGAGGCCGACGCCGGGAAGCTCCGGCGGCTCGCCGAAAGCGTCCGCAACCATAAGGACAAGCGTGCCTTCCGGGAGCTTTTCCGGTTGTTGAAGGAGGCTCATCCCGGGCACCTCTGAGTTGCATGGCCGCCGCGAAGAACAAAAGGACCGATGCGTCAACACCGGTCCTTTTGTTCTTCGGTATGATGGAGACCGTTGGGTCGGCGGTCTCAGAGAGCTTTTTTGATAAGCGTTTCGAGTTGCCCCTTGGGAACGGCGCCGACCACCTGGTCGACAATCGCGCCGTCTTTGAACAGGATCAGCGTCGGGATACCACGTACACCATAGTTGCTGGGGGTAGCGGGATTCTCGTCGACATTGATTTTGGCGATCTTGACCTGACCGTCGAATTGCTCGGCCAGTTCTTCGATGGCCGGTGCGATGGCTTTACAGGGTCCACACCATGAGGCCCAGAAGTCGACCAGAACGGGAACAGAGGACTTCAGCACGTCCGCTTCGAAATTGCTATCGGAAAGATGCACAACCTTGTCACTTGCCATCGATGTTTTCTCCTTTTTAAAAATAAGACAAACAAGTCTGCCAAATAATCCTGTATCGGTTTATCTCCATCATAAAAGAGCCGGGGAAAAAAGCAACCGTAATGTTTTCCCTCCACAGGCAGGGGGCGGCAGCTAATCCTTGACACGCCGCATGGCCCAACCTATCATTCTTCCAAATTCGCTGGCAAGGGTACAGGATCATGATGTTACAGGATAAAATCAGCAAATCCCTGCGCGAGCACACCGCAGTGCTCGAAGAAACCTTTCTTATGCAGGCCAACGAAATGGTGACCTTTGCCGGTCAGGTGGCGGAGGTTTTCAACCGGGGAGGGCGTCTTTTGGTGCTTGGCAGCGGTTCCCTCGGCTCCATCGCCAATCTGGTGGCGAACCTGTTCCGCTATCGGCTGAATATCGAACGTCCGGCACTGCCGGCCCTGTCCTTGTGCCAGGATCTGCCCCTCGCCACCTCCCTTGCCAGGGAAGGGCGCATCGGGACCTATTTTTCCCAGCAGCTGCAGCTCATAGCCAGCGAAGGCGATGTGGTACTGGCCTTTGGCGATGTTTCTCATAACGAGGCGCTTCTCGAAGGTCTGGCCGAAGCCCGGGATCGTGGGTGCGTCACCGCCGCCCTGTTGCCGGAAAAGGAAGCCATCCACGGCGACGGGCCTCATTATCTGTTCCGGTTGTCCACCGATGCCATCGGGCGGGCGGCGGAGACGGGGCTGTTTTTAGGTCATTTGCTGTGCGAGCTGGTTGAAGGGGAGTTGTTCGGCATCTGAGCTTCACCGCATCGGGGCGCAACGGCATTCTCCGGAAACATGCCGGATTCCGTTGAGGAGTAGATCGTGTTCGACTATCCCGTTTTCCTGCAACTGCGGGGCAAATGCTGTGTCGTGGTTGGCAGCGGTCCGGTCGGTATGCGCAAGACACGCGGGTTGCTTGCCGTCGGCGCCAAAGTGCGTTTGATCAGCCCGACGCTTGAAGACTGGCGCTGCGGCGAAAATATCGAGCCGGTGCGGCGCACTTTTCGCGCCGGGGATCTCGATGGGGCTCGCCTGGTGTTTGCCGCTACCGGCGATAACGCCAGCGACCGTGCCGTGGCGGCCGAGGCCCGGCGCATCGGCGTTCCCGTATGTCTGGCCGCACTGCCGGAGGAGGGGGATTTCAGCCTGCCGGCCATCCTGCGCCGGGGCGATCTGGGCGTGGCCGTGGCCACCGCTGGGGGCAGTCCCGCCCTGGCTGCCGAGGTGCGGGATCTGCTGGCGGACCTGTTGCCGGGCTCCTGGTCTGTGGTCGTGGACATCGCCACCGCGCTGCGCCGACGCAAGCCGCTCGATGCGGGGGGCGCCGCCTACGGTCGCGAAACCTTGCGCCGGCTGCTGGACGGTCAATTGGTGGCGCTGCTGGAGGCTCGGGATGCCGCGAATGTCGATCGCTTGCTGCAACAGGTGTGCGGCCCATCCTGCACCCTCGCAGCTCTGGGGATAAGTCTGCCGGAAAGGAACCCATGACCATCGACAGCCTGCTGTTTCGCACGACCCTGGTTGTTTATGCCCTGGCGACAGGGCTGTCCCTGGCCGACATTTTATGGCGGCGTCAGATTCTCGGCCGTTTTGGCCGCATGCTGTTGTGGGGGGGATTCGGCTTTCACAGCCTGAATCTGACCATTCGCTATCTGATGTCCGGCTTTCCGCCACTGACCAGTTTCCACGAATCCCTTTCATTTTTTGTCTGGGCCATTATCGGGACCTTCCTGTTGTTCCATCTGCGTTACGGCCTGCCGGTGCTGGCGGCTTTCGTGTCCCCTCTGGCGGTGGTGCTGATGCTGGTCGGCAGCGCCGTTTCGATGACCGTCGTGGCACCGTCTCCCGCATTGCAGAGCTGGTGGCTACCGGTGCATGCGGTTCTGGCGTTTGCCGGCGACGCGGTTTTTGCTCTGGCGGCGGTGGCGGGCAGCATTTATCTTTTGCAGGAACGGATGCTTAAAAAGAAGAGGGTGTCTTCCCTGTTTTACCGCCTGCCGTCCCTGCAGACCCTGGACAATCTCAACTACCGCTGCCTGACTATCGGCTTTCCGCTGATGACCCTCGGTATTATCACCGGCGCCGTCTGGGCCGATCGCGCCTGGGGAGCCTACTGGAGCTGGGACCCCAAGGAGATATGGGCCCTTATCACCTGGTTTTTGTACGCGGCGTTGCTTCACGGACGGCTGGCCATAGGCTGGCGCGGGCGCAAGGCCGCCATTCTGGCCATTATCGGTTTTGCGTTGTTGCTATTCACCTTCCTGGGGGTCAATTTGCTGCTTTCGGGGCTGCACGGCTATGCTGCTTTGGGAGCCGCCTGATATGTCGACAAGGAAATCTGCCATCGCATGAATTTTCTGGTTATCGGCCTCAGTTACAGGACCGCTCCCGTGGAACTGCGGGAGCGCCTCGGTTTCCCATCAGAAGATCTGGCAGGGGTATTGCGTTCGATCACGGCCCTGCCGAAAGTTTCCGAAGCAATGATTCTGTCGACCTGCAACCGGGTTGAGCTATACGCGGCCAGTCAGGATCCGGCCGCCAGCGGCGAGCGGCTACAGCGATTCATGGCCCAATACCACGGTCTTGACGAAGAGCAGCTCAGGCCGCATCTGTATATTCATAGCGGCCGGGACGCGGTTCGGCACCTGTTCCGGGTTGCGTCCAGCCTTGATTCCATGATTCTTGGCGAACCGCAGATCCTCGGCCAACTCAAGCAGGCTTACGGTCTGGCCGAAGCGAGCTGTACCGCGGGGCCGGTATTCAACCGTCTGCTGCCGCGGGCTTTTGTTGCCGCCAAGCGGGTACGCAGCGAAACCGCCATCGCCCAGCATGCCGTTTCGGTTTCCTATGCAGCGGTGGAACTGGCCCGCAAGATCTTCGGCGAACTGGCGGGCAAAAGCTGCATGATTGTCGGCGCCGGAAAAATGTGCGAGCTTGCGGCTCGCCATCTGGCAGGGCAACAGCTTGGCGAGGTGCTGGTTACCAACCGCACCCTGGCGCGCGCCCAGGACCTGGCCGAAAAGTTCGGCGGCCGTGCCGTGCCGTTTGCCGAGTTTCCCCTGTATCTGGATCAGGCCGATATCGTGCTGACTTCCACCGCTGCGGGCCTGCTGCTGACCCGCTCCCGACTCGAGCAGATTATCCGCCGCCGTAAAAACCGGCCCATGTTTCTTATCGATATCGCTGTGCCGCGCAATGTCGATCCGCAGGCCAACCAGATAGACAACCTCTATCTTTACGATATCGACGATCTCAACGGTGTCATCGAAACCAACTTGCGCGAGCGCCGCAAGGCGGCCAAAAAGGCCGAGGAGATCATCGAGCAGGAAATCCTTCGATTTTACGGGTGGCTGCGCAGCCTCGAAGCCGCGCCGATGATTGTCGCGCTGCGCCAGCAGGTGGAAGAAATCCGCCGCCGCGAGACCGAGAAAACCCTCGGCGCTCTGCAGCATCTGGATGCGGCCGACCGCCGCGCCGTCGAGGCGCTGACCCGCGCCATCGTCAACAAGGTCCTGCACTCCCCTTTAAGTGTTCTCAGGCGTGCCGGTGACGATATTACCGGTGAAATTTATCTCGAAGCAGTGCGGCGTCTGTTTGATCTGGACCCGGCACCAAAGACTGCTGCGGCACAACAGACCGAATCCGAGGATACTCCGAAACAGGATATTGTCTTATGAATGCCAACGTTTTGCGCATTGGCACCCGTGGCAGCCGTCTGGCGCTCTGGCAGGCCGAGTGGGTACAGAGCCGGCTGCAGGAGTTGTACCCGGAGCTGACCGTCAGACTGGTGCCGATCTCCACCCAGGGCGACAGGATTCAAGATGTGCCGCTGGCCAGAATCGGCGGCAAGGGACTGTTCGTCAAGGAAATAGAGGAGGCTCTTTTTGACGGGCGCATCGACCTTGCCGTGCATTCCATGAAGGATGTGCCTTCGGTGCTGCCCACGGGCCTGATTCTGGCCTGCATCCCGCAGCGCGAGGATCCTCGTGATGCGTTGATTAGCCGGAACGGCCGCGATTTTAGTCAACTGCCCCAAGGGGCGCGTATCGGCACCTCGGCGCTGCGCCGGCAGGCGCAGTTGCTCTACCGGCGCCCGGATCTGGAGATCGTTCCGCTGCGTGGCAATGTTGAAACCCGCCTGCGCAAGATGGAGGAAGAACATCTTGACGGTATCATCCTGGCCGCCGCCGGTCTCAAACGCCTGGGCCTGATGAGACTCATCAGTGCCTGTCTGCCCCCGGAACTGAGCCTGCCGGCCATCGGACAAGGCGCCCTGGGGCTGGAGTGCCATCAGGATAATGGCTGGGTCCTGGAACGCATCGCGCCCTTGCATCACCCCGCCACGGCGCTGACGGTGTCCGCCGAGAGGTCTTTTTTGCGCCGCCTGAATGGCGGCTGTCAGGTGCCGCTGGCAGCCCACGGCACGCTGGCGGGCCAGACCTTGACCCTGACCGGACTGGTAGCCGGGATCGATGGCCGCTGTCTGCTCAAGGAGACCGTTGCCGCTTCGCTGAGCCAGGCCGAGGAACTCGGGGTACACCTCGCCGAAAAGCTCCTGTCAAAAGGCGCCGACCGTATTCTGGCTGCTCTCGATATCCGACCGAAACCGCTGGGATCCTGATCATGTCCGAAACAACCTCCGCATCCAAAGGCATCGTTTATCTGGTCGGCGCCGGACCTGGTGATCCCGGGCTGTTGACCGTGCGCGGGTTGCAATGCCTGCGTCGTGCCGAAGTGGTGGTCTATGATTACCTGGCCAACCCGCAGCTGCTTGAGGAGGCGCCCGCCGCCGCCCAGCGCATCTATGTGGGCAAAACCGCCGGCTACCATCACCTCCCGCAGGATCGCATCAACGCCCTTCTGGTTGAAAAAGCCCGTCAGGGCAAAATAGTGGTGCGGCTCAAGGGCGGCGATCCCTGCCTGTTCGGGCGGGGTGGCGAGGAAGCTTGCGAGTTAGCCGATGCCGGACAGCGGTTCGAGATTGTGCCGGGCATTACAGCGGGGTTCGGAGCGGCCATCTATGCCGGGATTCCCCTGACCCACCGCGATTTTACCACCAGCCTGGGCCTGATCACCGGGCACGAAGATCCGGCCAAAAAGGTGTCCAGCCTTGACTGGTCCAAACTCGCCACCGGGGTCGGCACCCTGCTGTTTTACATGGGCATGGGCAACCTGTCCACCATCACGGAACAGCTCATGGCCCATGGCCGTTCTCCGGACACACCGGTGGCGGTGGTGCGTTGGGGCACCACGCCGCGTCAGCAAACCCTGGTCGGTACCCTGGAAAACGTCTCCGAGCGGGTGCGGAAGGCCCGGCTGGGGCCGCCGGCTATCATCGTGGTGGGGGAGATCGTGACACTGCGTCAGCAACTGCGCTGGTTTGACAACCGGCCGCTGTTTGGCCGGCGCATCCTGGTGACACGGGCGGCCGGTCAGGCGGGCAGCCTGTCCGAGGGGTTGCGGGCCGCCGGCGCCGAGGCGATCTGTTGCGCCACCCTGGAAATTGTGCCGCCGCCCGACTGGCAGCCTCTGGACGCCGCCCTGGAACGATTGCCGCAGGTGGATGTCCTGGTGCTGACTTCCGTCAATGCGGTGCATTATTTTTTCGAACGGTTGTTTGGTCTCGGGCTGGACAGCCGTGCGCTGCACTCTGCCTGCATTGCCGCCGTGGGAGGGAAAACCGCCGCCGCTCTGGCGGGATACGGTTTGCGTGCCGACCTGGTGCCCGATAGACAGTGTGCCGAAGGGATGCTGGCCGCGCTTTTGAAGCGGGGGGTGGCCGGCAGGCGGATCCTGTATCCGCGCAGCCAGCTCGCCCGCGACCTGCTGGTCACGGAACTTCGCGCCACCGGTGCCGATGTCTCGGCGCCGGTGGCCTACCATACCCGTAAACCCGCCTCGGCAGAGGAGCATCTGAGCCGCGCTCTGGGCGACGGGGTGGATGCCGTGACCTTCACTTCCTCTTCGGCGGTTGAGCATTGCCTTGAGCTTTTGGAGGCTGACGGCCGACAGCTGCTTTCGAAAACGGTCATTGCCAGCCTCGGTCCGTTGACCAGCGCCACGATCCGGCGCCATGGCCTGCGGGTGGCCGTGGAAGCCGCCGTGCCGACCACGGAAGCATTGATCGAGGGTTTGGAAAAGCATTTCGAGGGAGTCGACGGCCCTTTTCCACCGTGACGGTGTCAATCCGCTAAAAACCATGGAGCCGAAGTGTCGCATAAGTGCAATAACGCCTGTGCGACTCTACTCTGGCGTAATTTCAGGAGCAATCCATGCATTTCCCCGAGTACCGGGCGCGCCGCACGCGCCGTACGCCGATTCTGCGAAACATGGTCCGCGAGACCCGTCTGTCGGTGGACGATCTCATCTATCCTTTGTTCTGCGTCGAGGGTGCGGATGTCTGTCACCCCATCGGTTCCATGCCCGGTGTATGCCAGCTGTCCATCGACCGGTTGGTCGCGGAGGCCCGCGAGGTTTGGCAGCTCGGCATTCCGGCGGTGATTCTGTTCGGCATCCCGGATCGCAAGGATGCTCTGGGTAGCGCGGGGACCAGTGACGACGGCATCATTCCCCGCGCCGTGCGTGCCCTTAAGCAGGTGCTGCCGGAATTGATCGTGGTCACAGATGTCTGCATGTGCGAATATACCGATCACGGTCACTGCGGTGTGGTTCGCGGCCAGGACGTGCTCAACGATCCCACCCTGGAGCTGTTGTCCCGGCAGGCTGTGGCCCATGCCCGCGCCGGGGTCGATATCGTCGCGCCCAGTGACATGATGGACGGGCGGGTGGCGGCCATCCGCCGCGCTCTGGATACCGAGGGATTCGACCAGATCCCGATCATGAGCTATGCTGTCAAATACGCCAGTGCGTTTTACGGACCGTTTCGCGAGGCGGCGGAATCGGCGCCGCAATTCGGCGACCGGCGTTCCTACCAGATGGATCCGGCCAATCGCCGCGAAGCTTTGCGCGAGGCCCGCCTCGACGTGCATGAAAATGCCGATTTTCTCATGGTCAAGCCGGCCATGGCTTATCTCGACATTCTACGTGACCTGCGCGAGGCGTTTGATCTGCCGCTGGTTGCCTACAACGTCTCCGGGGAGTTTGCCATGCTCAAGGCCGCGGCGCAAAGGGGCTGGATTGACCACGATCGGGTCATGCTGGAACTGCTCACGGCCATGAAGCGCGCCGGCGCCGATCTGATCATAACCTACCACGCCAAGGAAGCGGCTGGCCTGCTCCGGCAGGACCAGCCCGGACAGGAACCTTAAGATCATGCCGGATACGATCCGCGACGACCAATCTCTCAGCCGCGCTGAAACCATCACCGCCGTCATTCACTATTACCGTGCGGAATCGGCGCGCGCTCTGGCCTGGCGGGAGCGACTCGACCGCACCACCAACTGGGCGGTAGCCGCAACCGCGGCATTTCTCGGTTTTGTGTTCAGCCATCCGGAAATTACTCATGCCGCCTTTGTGTTCGGTCTGGTGATGGTGTATATCCTGCTGTTTGTCGAAGCGCGCCGGTTCCGCTTTTACGATGCCTACGAATACCGCGTACGCCTGCTGCACCAGGAATTTGTTGCCAGGCTGCTCAAGGGCCGGCTCGATTTTTCCGCTGAAGCACAATGGCGCATTGATCTGGCCGAGGACCTGCTGCATCCCCGTTACAAGATGGGAGCACTGCAGGCCATCGGGCAGCGGGTTCACGCCAATTATATTTATCTGTTCGCTGTGCTGCTGGGTGGCTGGCTGCTGAAAATCAAGCTGCATCCGCTGATCGCGCGTTCCTGGGACCAGTACCTGGAACAGGCTTCGGTCGGCGGGCTGCCCGGCTTCTGGTCGTTGCTGTTCATGGCGGTCTTTGTCCTTCACCTGTTTTACCTGCGTCATGTCGGGCAGCGGGCCAAGGGCGGCCGTGACCTGATCTATCCCCGGCAGGGCGGCTGACGATGTTACCTTCCACACCTGACACCATGATGGTCCGGATATATACTGCATGATTGAATATCACAAGGACACCCTTGCCAACGGCCTGCGCCTGGTGACGGTGGAAATGCCCCATCTGCACAGCGTCGAAATGGTCTGTCATGTCGGCGTGGGCGGTCGCCACGAGCGTCCGGCACAGGCCGGCATTTCCCATTTCCTGGAACATATGCTGTTTCGCGGCACCTGCGACTATCCCACGGGACTGGCCCTGGAGTCGGCTTTTGAATCTCTCGGCGGCACCGTCAACGCCGCCACCGACGGCGAAACCACCTGTTACCATTCGCGCCTGCACCCCGATCACATTGCCGAGGGAGCGGTGTTGTTCGCATCCCTGCTGCGCCGCACGCTGCTCAACGACATCGACATCGAGCGCCGCATCATTATCGAAGAGGCGCTGGAGGATCTCAACGAATCCGGCGAGGAAATCAACCCGGACAACCTTACCAGCCGCCTGATCTGGCCGGATCATCCTCTGAGCCTGCCGATTGTCGGCACCAGGGAATCGATTGCAAATCTGAACCGGGAGGACCTGCGACGCCATCTCGAAACCTGGTACACGCCCGGCAATACCGTGATTGCCGTGGCCGGTCAGGTCAGCCGGGCCCGGGCCCTGGCGGCCGTCGAAGCCGCTTTTGGAGATTGGCAGGACCACCCCGTCCCGGTTGCGCTGGCCGCTCCGCCGCCGCGGAACGACGGCCCTCGCACCATTTGGACCCGGGACGCTGCATCGCAGATCCATGTGCAGCTGGCGTTCTGCGCGCCTGGCCGCAAGGATCCGCGTACTCCGGCGCTGCGTTTGCTGCGTCGTATTCTGTCCGGCAGCAGCTCACGCCTCATGGTGCGCCTGCGCGAGCAGCTGGGGCTGACCTATCACGCCGAGGCCAATCTCGGCCTGTACGACGACTGTGGTGTTTTTTCCATCGATCTGGCGGTCGCTCCGTCCAGCCTCACCCAGGCTCTGCGGGAATTGCTGCAGATGCTCGACAACCTGTGCAGCCATCCCGCCAGCGACGATGAGCTGCAACGGGTAATACGCTCTTTTATCTTCGAACAGGAATTCAGCCTCGACCAGGCTGACAATCGTGCCGGACGTTTTGGCTGGGGCGAACTGGTCGGCTATCCCCTGACCCTGGCCGAGGAATGTCGCCAGGTACAGGCGCTCAGCGCCGCGCAGGTGCGCGATGTTGCCGCCGAACTGTTCTTGCCCCAGGCGCTGGCCGCGGCCTTTGTCGGGCCATTCAAGATCCGGCAGCGCGACGCGGCGGAAAAGCTGCTGACGGCATGGGCGCAATAGCCGGTTCGATGGACCGCTCCGAAGTGGCGCGAGTCTCCATAAACAGATCCAGCGCCGGCCGGGGCAATTTTGGATATCTTGAAATTTTTCAGGCGGTTGATGGGAGGTTGTGTTGAGCGTGCGGATTGAAAAACTGCAGGAAACGGACAAGCCACAGGTCATGGCGTTGCTGAGGCAGGTCAACATGCATCATGTGCCGTCCCCGGAAATGCCCCGGATCAGCTGGGAAAACTATTTCGTGGCACGCATGAACGGCCGGGTCGTCGGATTTTGCGGCTACAGGATATTGTCGGATACCGAGGCCAAAACCGAGCTGATGGCAGTGGACAGGGCTTGTCGCGGCATGGGGCTCGGACTGCAACTGCAGGCTTTGCGGATGCGGGAGATGGCGCGGCAAGGCGTCAAGACACTGATCACCAATTGTGACCTGCCGGAAAGCATTGCCTGGTATAAGAAACATTTCGGTTACGAGGAGATCGGGCGCCTGAAGAAAGAGCAC
Organism: Syntrophotalea sp.; assembly: GCF_050253115.1. NCBI lineage: Bacteria > Pseudomonadati > Thermodesulfobacteriota > Desulfuromonadia > Desulfuromonadales > Syntrophotaleaceae > Syntrophotalea > Syntrophotalea sp. The sequence goes on along the minus strand of NZ_JBFWJQ010000021.1, from coordinate 1,945 downwards.
GAATTCGGATCGCCAGACATCGGTTACTGGACGACCCTGCGAGTTGATCTGGAGCGGTGGTCAGCGTCCGGAAAGAATGAACAGGATGAGCGACCATGACGATCTGGAAATGCCGTATCCGGTCACGCCTTATCCGAAGCTGATCATCAATGCCGCGATTACCGGCATGCTGCCCATGCGCAAGGATTCTCCCCATGTGCCGCTGTCACCGGAAGAAATCATCGAAGATGCGGTTCGCTGCATCCGGGCCGGCGCCTCCATCATTCATCTGCACGCCCGGGATGAAGATGGGACGCCGACCTACCGCAAAGAGGTTTTCGAACGGCTGATTCTCGGCATCCGCACACATTGCCCCGAAGCGATTCTTTGCGTATCGACCAGTGGGCGCCGGCACAATAGCTTCGCCTGCCGATCCGCGGTGCTGGAGCTGGACGGCGCGGCCAGGCCCGATATGGCCAGCCTGACCATGGGCTCGCTGAATTTTCCGCGACAGGCTTCCGTAAACTCCCCGGAAATGATCGAAGCGCTGGCGCTGGTCATGAAGGAGCGAGGCATTGTGCCGGAAATCGAGATCTTCGAGCCGGGCATGATCCATGCGGCGAAGGTGCTGAGGCGGCGCGGTATTCTGAACGGTCCGCTGTATATGAACCTACTGCTCGGTTCCCTCTACACTTCCCCCGCGACCCTGTTCGATCTCGGCTGCATGGTCAGGAGTCTGCCCCGTTCGGTTCACTGGGCGGCGGCGGGAATCGGGCGTTTTCAACTCAAGATGAACACCGCCGCCATCCTGATGGGCGGACACGTCCGTGTCGGCCTGGAAGACAACCTGCATTACGATGCTTCCCGGCGGCAGCTGGCAACCAATGAACAATTGGTGCGGCGGATTGGGCGTCTGTGTTGCGAATTCGGCCGTGAAGTGGCCGGCCCGATCGAGGCGCGCGCACTGCTCGGGTTGCCTGCGGCACAAACACCGGCATGACGGAACATGGCAAGGTGGAAACCGCCGCAACCGGCGGTATCCGGGGATCAGAGGAGAGCTATGAAACGAATTCTGATTGGCAAGCTGGCGTATGATGATTGCCAGCCCGGGGGGTCCCGGGTTGTGGCGACGGTTGGCGGCGAGCCGCTCTGGTTCGAGTCGTCACAGGCGCCGCTGCGATTGGCGCCCGAGGGGTACGGCAGCGCCCTGCTGGTGCCGGCAATGTGTCACGGGCGCGACCTGGTTTTTGAGGATCCCGTGTGTCCTGTGTGGCTGGCGAATGTCCATGAGGTGATGGGGTATTTTTCCAGCTGGTGGGGGTGGAAGCCGATAAACATCGAGGCGGATACCCGCGAGGCTCGCCAGCCAGGCTCTCCGGGGAAGCTGACGGCGCTGTGTTTTTCCGGCGGAGTGGATTCCTTTTTTTCGCTGCTCACCTATCCGCGTCCCATCGATACGCTGGTGTTCATTCACGGTTACGATATCCATCTGGAAGATGAAGACGGCGCACGCCTTGCGTTTGACAATGTGCAGCGGGTTGCCGCCGAAATGCGCCTGAATGCCACCCTGGTCCGCAGCAATTATCGAAAACATCCGATTGCCGGTAAAAAGTACCGATATGCCTATGGTGGTGCCATCGCGGCGGTTGGGCATTTACTGGACCAGGTTGGCGAACTGGTGGTGTCGTCGGGAATGCCGCAATCGGAAAGTTTCCCCAACGGAAGTCATTGGCAGACGGATCCGCTCTGGTCTTCGAGCGATATGACAGTGAACTACTTTGGCGCGGGTTCCACCAAAAACGATAAAATCGGCGCCATTGCGGCGCATCCTCTGGCGCAGCGCCACCTGCGCATCTGTCAGGAGAACTTTTATGGTTCCTTCGCATTGTCCGGGCAGTATCTCAATTGCGGGCAATGCCAGAAATGCGTTCGCACCCTGCTGGTCCTGGAGCAGGAGGGAAAACTG
>NZ_JBFWJQ010000020.1:0-31046 GCF_050253115.1 Syntrophotalea sp. | reverse complement strand
GATTCTGGGCAAACAGATCACCCGGTGGGGCGACTGGCAGGTCAAGGTGCGCGGTGTGCGTCCCGGCGGCTGGGCTTTTGAAAGGGCCAATACCGCCTACCCCGACGTGGACGACACCGCGTTGGCGCTGGTGGTGCTGAGCGAGGCCCGTCGTCATCTTGAGGATACGGCTGCCGTGGATGCGGCTTTGGAGCGCGCCGAGGAATGGATCCTGGGGCTGCAGTGCAAAAACGGCGGCTGGGCGGCTTTTGACCGCGACAACAACAGCGTCATTGTCACCAAGATCCCTTTCTGCGATTTCGGCGAAGTTCTCGATCCGCCCAGTGTCGATGTCACCGCGCATGTGGTTGAAGCCCTGGCCACCCTCGGCCGTGATATGCACGATCCTGTGGTGGCCAAGGCCCTGCGTTATATCCGCAGCGAACAGGAGCCTGAAGGGAGCTGGTTCGGGCGATGGGGCGTCAATCACATTTACGGCACCGGCGCTGTGCTGCCGGCCCTGGCCGCGATTGGCGAGGATATGCGGGCACCCTATGTCCGCCGCGCCGCCGACTGGCTGGTGGCGCACCAGAATGCCGATGGTGGCTGGGGTGAAAGCTGCGCTTCCTATATGGATGACAGTCAGCGTGGCCGTGGGCCGAGTACCGCATCCCAGACCGGTTGGGCATTGATGGCTCTGGTTGCCGTCGCGAGTCCGGATTATGATGGCGCCATCCGCCGGGGTCTCGATTATTTGCTGTCCTGCCAGAAGGCCGGAACCTGGGACGAGCCACAGTATACGGGGACCGGTTTTCCCGGGTACGGGGTGGGGGAGCGTACCAACCTCAAAGAAATCGGCGCCACGCTGGGGCAGGGTTGTGAGCTGGCACGCGGGTTCATGCTTAATTACAATATGTACCGCCACTATTTTCCGCTTATTGCCATGGCCAGGGCTCGCCGTTATTTAGGGCTGGCCGTCCAGCCCTGCCGGCGGAATTGACGGCTGCTGCCGAGTTTGATTTCGAACCGCTGCGCGGCCGCGCCTGCGGTTGAAAAAGAGATCCCTTGTCGGGTTACAAAGAGCCGTCCGCTTGTCGTGGGCGGCTCTTTGTTTTGTGGCTCGCGCATGCGTCTTCATGGCTTGCGAAGTCATGCCTGGATGGTTACATTTTTCCATGAGATGAACGGGGCGGGGAGTCGAAAAACCGTCGGTTGCCGACATGCGGAACGGCCCGGCGCTGCAGGAGAAAAGGCGATGACGCAAAGGGTACTGGAGAATAAGGAACGGGCGCTCCCCGTTCCCGCGCCGGATCTTGTTCTTGTCGAAGGTGTCCGAGGTCGTTGGCGGGTGGCTGACATCTCCGAAACTTTTGCCGGCCGCCTTGGACTTGACGCGTCGCTGGCGGTCGGGCGGCCTGCGGCCCAGGTGCTTCCCGGGGGCGTGCCTTCCCTTGAATCCCTGGCGCATGATGCCGTTGCCGGCAGCTGCGCTTTGCTTGACATCCGGGTGCGGCTTGGTGGGCACCCCGATCTTTGGCGGGTTGATGTCCGGCCTCTAGGCCCTGACGTCGGTGGTCATCTCCAGGAGGTAGCGTTCGTGTTCCGGCACCTGGAAATCAGGAGCAGGGAAGAGCCGGTTTCTTTTTACGGAATGGTTGGAAACGGACCGGCGATCCGGGAGGTTTTTCGTAAAATTACCCTGTTCGCGCCTTCCGATGCTGCTGTGGTCATTACCGGTGAGACAGGGACCGGAAAGGAACTGGTGGCGCGAGCGCTGCACGACCAGAGCCTGCGTCCCGATGGCCCTTTTGTCGCGGTCAACTGTTCCGCCATATCGGAGGAGTTGCTCGAATCCGAATTGTTCGGTCATGAAAAAGGCGCATTTACCGGGGCCTTGCGCACTCATCGAGGCCGGTTTGAGCGGGCCGACGGCGGCACCCTGTTTCTCGATGAGGTCGGCGACATGCCCCTTGGCACCCAGGCCAAACTGCTTCGGGTGCTGGAAGAGGGGGCGATCGAGCGTGTCGGCGCCGAGCGGCAACAGCGGGTCGATGTGCGTATCCTGGCTGCGACCAATGTACCTCTTGAGCAGGCGGTCGGCTCCGGGCGTTTCAGGGCCGACCTGTATCACCGTCTTTCGGTGCTGCGCATTCATCTGCCGCCGCTGCGCGACCGGCCCGAAGACATTCCCTATCTTGTCGAGCATTTTCTCAATATGTTCGCCCGTAAATACCGACGGCGTATTTATCGCCTCACCCCCGATGCCATCCATCTTCTGCAGGCGTATATGTGGCCCGGCAATATTCGCGAACTGCGTAATGTGCTGGAACGGGTATTTATTGAAACCCAGGCCGACGTCATAGGCGCGAGGGCCTTTGGCGAGTGGATCCGGGAGCGGCAGGACTTTCTCGCCGACCGCGAAACTGGCCGGGGTCCCGATCGTCTGTCCCTGCCCGCGGTTGTGTTGCCGCAACGTGCCGAAACTGGCGGTAACGGCGGCCAGGAACCCGGCCCCCCGGTGTTTGAGGCGGAATTCTATCCGGGCGATGGCGGTTCCCGCAACACGCGCCCTGCCAACCTGACGGCGGAAACCATCCGCCGCGCCTACCGCGATGCTCATGGCAATCTGGCCGATGCCGCCAGGCGACTCGGTGTGCATCGCGCCACTCTTTATCGTTACATGGAAAAGCTGGGGTTGTCCCGGGCCACCCTGGAAAAAGATTAGTTGACAAGTGTCGCAAGATCTCTTTGCGACGTTGCATGTCTTTTTTGCGACACAATGATGCGACGTCGCAAGAAGGATTTAAGTCTTTTTGTCTTGTGCAACTTCTTGAAAAAACAGGTAAAAGTCCTTTTCGCTGAAGTTGGCATGATGGTTGTTATACTAAAGGGCGTAACGGAGCAAACAGACAATCATGCTAAATCAAGCACAAGGAGGACAATATGGCGACCTGGAACCTGTACAAGGAAATGGAACATCTCCGCCGCGAAATCGATGAGGCTTTCCGCGGATTCGGCGGGCACGGTCTTTTGGGGCCGGCTTTCCAGCCGGGCAGGAGTTTCCGCCGTCAACCTCCCGTCAATCTGTACGGGGATGCGGATAACCTCTATGTTGAAGTGCTGGTGCCTGGCATCGATCCGGCCGGACTCGACCTGATGGTGCAGGAAAATATCCTGACCGTGAGCGGTGAGCGCGCCGTGATCGAGGACAAGGATCGTACCTGGCATCGCCGTGAACGGGATACCGGCAAATTTGTGCGTACCCTGGAACTGCCGGTCGATGTCGATGCGGAACATGTCAAGGCCAGTTGCAAAAACGGCATACTGACGATTACCTTGCCCAAGGCGGCCACGGCCCGTCCGCGAAAAATCAGCGTCGATGTAGCCTGATACGATCCACGGACCTGGTTTTGAAGATCTGTCACCACCAAAGGAGTGAGGCCATGAACGATAAAAATATCACCGTGTCCGATAAAGACAAGAAAGATGTGCGCAGCCGTGAGGAAACCCGTGCCCCGGAACGATATGCCGTACCGGTGGTCGATATTCTTGAAGGCGTCGATGGACTTGCCATGTACATCGATATGCCCGGGGTGGCCAAAGAGGATATGACCATCCATCTCGAGCAGGGCATTCTTACCATCGAAGGCCGGGTCAAGGCCAAGGCCCCCGCCGAGGATATATACCGGGAATTCACCCTGGCCAATTTTTACCGTCAATTCCGGATCCCGGAGGGGATCGATCAGGAAAAGGTATCCGCTTGTTATGCCCATGGTGTCCTTAACCTGTTGCTGCCGCGGGCCGAGATGGCCAAGCCCCGCCGCATTGAAATCGCCCCGGGGGAGTAAGGCGAAGGTTCGAGGCCAAAGGGCCGAGGCCCGAGGATCAAGGGCAAATGACCAATGACCAATGACGGTTTTTTCCCCGCGTGATGCCGCCGGAGCGTAGTGCGTTTTTCTACCTCCTCTTTTGACGCGCATCAAAAGAGGAGGGTGCCGCGCGGGGGCGCAACCCCGCGGTGTTAAGGTTCGGTTTCACTCGGAACATTATCCAGCGGCTAAAGCGTAGCTCGCAGCCAGGCTTTCAGGAAGGAGATGCTTGTTTTTATGGATATCAACAAAATGACTCAAAAAACCCAGGAGGCTCTGCAGTCCGCCCAGGATATTGCCCTGAAGCGCGGCCACGTGGAAGTCGACGGGGAACACCTCCTGGCAGCCCTGCTGGAGCAGCAAGGCGGCCTGGTGCCGCGGCTGCTGCAGAAAATGAATGTGCAGGTCCCCGGCCTGACTGCTGCTCTGAGACAGGAACTGGACCGTCGTCCCAGCGTTTCGGGTCCGGGGGTGGAAGGCGGCAAGATCTATGTTACCCAGCGCCTCAACCGGCTTCTGCTCAAGGCGGAAGAGGAGGCCAGGCACCTGCGCGATGAATTTGTCAGTGTCGAGCATCTGCTGTTGGCCCTCGTCGATGAAGGCGATGCCACGGCATCGGGCAAGCTGTTCAGGCAGTTCAACATTTCCCGCGACAAACTGCTGGAGGCCTTGACCGCCATCCGCGGCCATCAGCGGGTGACCAGCACTGATCCGGAAAGCACCTACGAAGCGCTGGAAAAATATGGGCGGGACCTGGTGCAGGAAGTCCAGAAGGGTAAGCTCGATCCGGTGATCGGACGTGATGCGGAGATCCGCCGGGTGATCCGTATCCTGTCGCGCAAGACCAAGAACAATCCGGTACTGATCGGCGAACCGGGGGTCGGTAAGACGGCCATCGTCGAAGGATTGGCCCACCGCATCGTTCGCGGTGATGTGCCCGAAGGATTGAAAAACAAGACCGTCTTCGCCCTCGACATGGGGGCGTTGGTCGCCGGCGCCAAATATCGTGGCGAATTCGAAGAACGCCTGAAGGCGGTGCTCAACGAAATCCGTTCCAGCGAAGGGCGTATCCTGTTATTCATCGATGAGTTGCACACCATTGTCGGGGCCGGCAAGGCCGAAGGTTCCATGGATGCCGGCAATATGCTAAAGCCGATGCTGGCCCGGGGCGAGTTGCACTGCATCGGGGCTACCACTCTGGACGAATACCGCAAATATATCGAAAAGGATGCCGCTCTCGAGCGACGCTTCCAGCCGGTGCTGGTCGATCAGCCGACGGTAGAGGACACCATCAGTATCCTGCGCGGACTCAAGGAACGCTTCGAGGTATTTCACGGCGTCCGTATTCAGGATAACGCCCTGGTAGCCGCCGCGACCCTGAGCAACCGCTATATCTCCGATCGTTTTTTGCCCGACAAGGCCATCGATCTGGTCGATGAGGCCTGCGCCACTATCCGTACCGAAATCGACTCGCTGCCGGCGGAACTCGATGAGGTGACGCGCCGCGTTATGCAGTTGGAGATCGAGGAAGCGGCCCTGAAAAAGGAAAAGGATCCCGCCAGCAAGGCGCGTCTGGAAACTCTGCGCAAGGAACTGGCCGATCTCAAACATCAGGCCGATATATTGACGGCCCAGTGGGACAAGGAAAAGGGTGCCATCAAGGATGTGCAGGCACTGCGGGAACAGATCGAGCAGGTTCGCCAGCAGATCGAGGTCGCCGAGCGCAATTACGACCTCAACCGGGCGGCGGAACTCAAGCACGGCCAACTGCCGGAGCTGGAGCGGCGCCTTCATGAGCAGGAGCAGGGCTCGGCGGAAGAAGCCGGCGGCGCCCGGCTGCTGCGCGAAGAGGTGACGGAGGAGGAAATCGCCGAAATCATCTCCCGCTGGACCGGCATTCCGGTGACCCGGCTGGTTGAGGGAGAACGGGAAAAACTGCTGAAACTCGATGAAGTGCTGCACCAAAGGGTGGTCGGTCAGGACGAAGCGGTGCAGCTGGTGGCCGATGCGGTGATCCGCGCCCGCGCCGGGATCAAGGATCCGCGCCGGCCGATCGGTTCGTTTATCTTCCTGGGGCCGACCGGGGTCGGCAAGACCGAGCTGGCCAGGACTCTGGCCGAGGCGCTGTTCGACAGCGAGGACAACATGGTGCGCATCGACATGTCCGAATACATGGAGAAGCATACCGTAAGCCGCCTCATCGGCGCTCCTCCGGGGTATGTCGGTTACGAGGAAGGCGGGCAGCTTACCGAGGCGGTGCGGCGCAAACCCTACTCGGTCATCCTCTTTGACGAAATCGAAAAGGCACATCACGATGTGTTCAACGTGCTGCTGCAGATCCTCGATGATGGCCGGGTAACAGATGCCCAGGGGCGCACCGTCGATTTCAAGAATACGGTGATCATTCTCACCTCCAACATCGGTTCGCAACACCTGCTGGAGGGGGTCAGCCCGGAGGGAGAAATCCGCGAGGCAGCCGGCAAGGCGGTCATGGCCGAACTGCGGCACCACTTCCGTCCGGAATTTCTCAACCGCGTGGACGATATCGTGCTGTTCAAGCCCCTCTCCCGGGAGGAGATCAAAAGAATCATCCATCTGCTGGCGGCCGATCTGCGTAAACGCCTGGCCGACCGGCGCATCGGATTCGAAATCACCGATGCGGCCTGCGATTTGATCGCCCGCGACGCCTACGATCCGGTTTACGGCGCAAGGCCGCTGAAGCGTTATCTGCAGCACCACCTCGAAACCCGCATCGGCCGGGCGTTGATCGGCGGCGATATTCATGAAGGAGCTACGATTAACGTTGACGAGCAGGCTGGAGAACTGGTGGTGACGCCACAAAATCCCGAAGCCTGAATGTGAAACAAAAAAGCCCGGCGGATCCGGCGGGGCTTTTTTGACATCGCGAAAAGACAGGACTGCGAGGGCGAAAAGAAGAGAGGTTTTTGCATTCCACGAACCTTGCACCTTGTCCCTTGAATCCCGCCCTTCATTCCTCTATCTCAAACTTGTACCCGACCCCGTAGACCGACCGGATCACCTCACACTCCGGATTTGCCGTTTCGATTTTCTTGCGCAGCTTCTTGATGTGGCTGTCGATGGTGCGATCTGAGACGATGCGCTGGTCACTGTAGATGCGATCCATGAGCTGTTCGCGGGAAAAGACGCGGCCGGGGTGGGCGGCGAGGTGTTGCAGAAGCTTGAATTCGACAGCGGTGAGATCGAGTTTGTGCCCGTTCAGGCTGGCGTGCAGGCTGGCTTCCTCAAGTACCAGTCCGGTGGCATGCAGGGTCGAGTGGCCGCCGCTGCGGCGAAGCACCGCCTTGACGCGGGCCACGACTTCGCGGGGGCTGAAGGGCTTGCAGACATAGTCGTCGGCCCCCAGTTCCAGTCCGAGAAGCCGATCGATTTCCTCGATGCGGGCGGTGACCATGATGATGGGTACATCGGAAAAGGTCCGAACCTCTTTGCAGATTTCCATGCCGTCGCGGCCGGGTAGCATCAGGTCCAGGAGGACCAGTGCCGGATGGTTTTCCCGCACCCAGGGGACGGCGTCGAGGCCGTCCGTGAGAATGTGGGGATCGAAATTTGCCTGACGCAGGTAATCGGCCATCAGCGAGGCGAGACGGGCTTCATCTTCGACAATCAGTATCTGGTTGTTCATGGCTTTATCCGTTCAGTGGCAGAATGATGGCAATCCACAGGCCGCCCAGTGGCGAGGGGCGGGCCTCGATGGTTCCGTTGTGCGCTTCGACGATGTTCCGGCACAGCGCCAGGCCAAGACCTGCGCCGCCGTGTTGGCGGCTGCGGGAGTTTTCCACCCGGTAGAGACGGTCAAAAAGTCTGGGCAGGGAAGCTTCGGGAACTCCCGGCGCCGAGTCCATGAAGTTCAGTTGTATCGTGGTTTTTGTCATTTCGGCGGATATTTCCAGTTTGCCTCCGGGGTCGGTGTAGCGAAGGGTATTTTTGAGCAGGTTGGAAAAAAGCTGGCTCAGACGTTCCGCATCACCCTGAAACGGCAGGCTGGTGGCGATGCCCCGCATATGCAGGCCGATACCCTTGTCGTCGAATTCTGCCCGATGCGCTTCAGTCGTGTGTCGCAGCACTTCGGCAAGATCCATGGCCGATTTGCGGTACTGCAGGGCACCGATGTCGCTGAGGGACAGTTCGTAAAGGTCGCCGACCAGGCGCTCAAGGCGCATGACTTCGCCATGCAGGGTTTCCAGGGTCTGTTCGGAAAGCGGGCGCACGCCATCCTGCACCGCCTCTATTTCGCCCCGCAGAATCGCCAGCGGTGTGCGTAATTCGTGGGAGATATCCGCGACCCAGCGCCGGCGCGATGCTTCATTGTTTTCCAGCGCTCTGGCCAGGGAATTGAAATCCCGGGCCAATTGCCCGAGTTCGTCACCGCCGGCTTCGTCGACCCGAATATCGTAGCGGCCCGCCGTCAGTCCGTGCGTGGCCTCGGCCAGGTTGGTGAGGCGCTTTACCATGCGTCGCGACAAAGGCAGCGACAGCAGCGCAACTGCCGCTGCCACGAACAGGGAAAGAAAGATCATGGAGCGTCGCTGCTCCTGAGCAAAGCGCCGCTGATGATCATCGATGATGAACACCGGCGGCGTCAATCCCAGATAGCCAATGATGCGATTCTCGACGCTTATGGGGCGAAAAAGAATTTTGTCGACAGGGGTTGGAGAAGCATGAATCGGACGTTTTTCTCCATCCAGCAGACTGACGCGCCAATCGAAGGTCTGGTGCATGGGGGGGGCAGCTCGCTTCCGAGGCCGGAACCCGGGAGGAGCCGGCTCCGGTCCGCGTTTCGAAAACTCGTGACGGGTTGCGAACGGAATGTTTTCGTGGCGGCTGATCATCAGCAGATGCTTCCAGAGGCGCCGGTTGCCGTGCAGAAAATCCCAGGACCGGTGCTGCAGGTACGCCTCCTTGAGAAGGGTTTCCAGGCGGACGAGGCGTTCCTGCTCCATAGTGTTGACATAGCGCAGCAGGCTGCGTTCGAAGCTGAATTTGGTGATCAGGAACATGCTTACTACCACCAGCCCGGTGGCGGCGAGAAAAGCGAGATAAAGGCGATGTTTGATGCTCATTTTCATTGAAGATTCCTGCTCTTTCGGTGCCGTTTTTTCGATAAATAGTATCCATCCGGAAACCCCGGATGAAAACTAAATAGCATATCTTTGCGAATCTGAACCAGTGGTACCTGCGCAGTCGCCTGTTTTTCCTCAATTCCTTCATATTTTATCCCCATTGCCCGGGTATCTTTTCAGCATGAGCAGGCGCTGGATGGATTCGGGCGCCAAGGGTTCAACCCAAAACGAGGAGGCGAACAATGCAACGAAAAGTATGGAAATGGATTGTCCCTGGCATGCTGTGTCTGATGATGGTGCCGGCTGTCGGCATGGCCTGGCAGAGGGCTCCGGAAGGCGGCCGTGGTGGTGGGTTTGCCAGCATGTGCAGGGCCGGAAAGGCAGGCAGGGATGGCGGGGCGCATGCTTATGGCTGGATGCGGATGCTTCAGAGGCTGGATCTGGACGAGGCACAACAGAAGCAGGTCGCCGGGATTCTCGATGAGCAGCGCCGGCAAGATCAGAAACTGCATGACAAATTGCGCGATGTGAGACGCGATATGCGCAAGGTCATGGATCCGAAAACTTTCGATGAAAAACAATTGCGCAAGCTGGCCAGTCAGAAGGCGACGCTCCAGGCGGATCTCATGGTTGGCATGGCGCGTACGCGCCAGCGGATTTACAACCTGTTAAACGCCGAACAGAAGGAGCTGTTCGACTTTGCCGTAAAACTGCGGCGCATGGATGGAAACTGCCCCATGGGGCCTGAGCGTGGCATGCGCCGGCGGCCTCCCATGCCGTTTGCAGATGAGAAAGTCGCCGAGTAACAAGTCCCTGGATAGTCCCTCCGGCGGAACACTGTGCAAATAATGTTTCAAAAGGGGCCCATCCGGAATTTCCGGATGGGCCTCCGCACAGTTTTCTGCCGAACTCGAGGATTGTTTGGCTGTAGCAGGAAAATCAGGGCGTTGCGCGGAGGCGGATGTGGCTATGCCGCAACCCGACATGCCCGGGCGCCGCTTCGATCCTCCGGCATGCGTTCGGAAAGGCTTGCGGTTGCAGCTTTCCTCGATGCTGGTAACCTTGCTTATGGGGGTTGCCGCAACCGACAATCCCAAAAAAATGATGCGGTTTTCTTGACAACCTCTTTATCGCGTGTTGGAGGAAGCCATGGGGAAAAAAGACAAAAAGCATGAAGACAAGGACGTGTTGGTCCCGGAGAAAGCGGAACTGGTTTCTCCGTTCGAGGAGATGGAACGCTGGTTCGGGGATTTTTTCAATCGGCCGTCTTTCCCGCCCGTGTGGATGCCCCGGATGCGCCTGCCGAGCATGCAGCCGGTGACGCCATCCATCGATATTTACGAGGAGACGGATGCCGTGGTGGTCAAGGCGGAATTGCCGGGGATTGCCAAGGAGGATGTGGAGGTGAATGTCTCCGAGAACCTGCTGACCATTTCCGGTGAAAAAAAAGCCGAGGAAAAGGTCGAGCGCAAGGACTATCATCGCATCGAACGGTCTTACGGCAGTTTTTCCCGATCCATACGCCTACCTGCGGAAACCCTTGCCGATCAGGCCAAGGCGTCCTTCAAGGATGGCGTTCTTGAAATCCGCATTCCCAAAACCGAGGAAGCCAAACAGAAAAAACGCAAGATCGAGATCGAATAGCATTTCTCAGAGAATGCTTGACACTTTGCAAAAAGGCCGGATTTTTCCGGCCTTTTTGCGTTTCTTCCGCAGGTTTCCTGCGTATCGGTATGCGCCGGTCTTGTCTTGTCGCTTTCAGATTTCGTTGGGCCCCGGCTGCTGGTTGTTGATGGTCAGAGGTTGGCATCCGGATAGAATCTCGGTGATGTTTTCCGCCGGCAGCGGTCGGCTGACAAGAAATCCCTGGATCTCGTCGCAGCCGGCTTCACGCAGGAAGTTGAGCTGATCGTAATTCTCGACCCCTTCGGCGATGACCTTGAGGTTGAGCCCGTGCGCCATCTGGATGATGTGCCGGGCGATGTTGGATTCATCGCTGCTGAAAGGCAGATTCTGTACGAAGGCCCGGTCGATTTTCAGGTGGTCGGCAGGCAGGTCCTTCAGGTAACTCAGTGACGAGAAGCCCGTACCGAAATCATCGATGGAGATGGTGATGCCTACCGAGCGCAGCTCGCGCAGGGTGTCAAAGGCTCTGCTCATGTTGTGCATGATGACGGTTTCGGTGATTTCCAGATTGAGATATTCCGGTGGGAGGTTGCATTCCTTGAGGATCTGGATCACCAGCTGGGCAAAATCGCTTTTTTGTAGCTGGTGCGCCGAAACGTTTATCCCCAGCCGCATGGGCGGATAACCGGCGTCGAGCCAGGTTCGGAGCTGATAACAGCCGGCCTGCAGAATCCATTCGCCCATCGGCACAATAAGGCCGGTCTCTTCGGCCAGGGGGACGAAGACGGAAGGCGCGATCATGTTGCCCACCGGATGCTCCCAGCGGATCAGTCCCTCCAGGCCGGTGATGTGGCCATCTTTCAGATCGACCTGTGGCTGGTAATGCACGCGCAGTTCCTGGCGTTCGAACATGCGCCGCAGGCTGCTCTCCATGGCGATTCTTTCCAGGGCGCGGGCATTCATGGATGAACTGTAGAACTGAAAATTGTTCCGTCCCAGATCCTTGGCGCGGTAAAGGGCTGTGTCGGCGTTCTTGATCAGGTTGTTTGCCTCATGTCCGTCCTTGGGATAGATGGCGATGCCGATGCTGCAGGTCATGAAGACCTCGTGACCGTTGATATCGTAAGGCCATGCCAGGGCTTTGAGGATCTTGTGGGCGACCAGTTCGATTTCTTCATCGTGACATGACTGGGAAAGCAGGATATTGAACTCGTCGCCGCCAAAGCGGCTTACCGTGTCGGTTTCCCGAAGGCAGCCATCGAGCCGCTTGGCGACTTCCCTGAGCGCTTCGTCTCCGGCGGTATGCCCCAGTGAGTCGTTGAGGGTTTTGAACCTGTCCAGATCCAGGAACATCAATGCAAAGGATTCATGGTGACGATGGGCGCGGGCAATGGCCTGATTGACGCGGTCCATGAACAGCAGGCGGTTGGGAAGCCCGGTCAACGGATCGTGAAAAGCCAGATGCTCGATGGTTTTCTCGGCCTCCTTGCGCTCGGTTATGTCGAGCAAGCTTCCGATCAGGGCCGGTTTCCCGTCGCTGGTCCCGCGGCCAATGAGGGCCTCTACATGCAGGGTCTCGCCGGTTTTGCGCAAGCCGACAAATTCATAGCGCATGTGCGCCGCCTGGCTGCCGCCAAGAATTTTAAGGTAGTTGGCGGTGACCAGCAGCTGGTCGTCGGGATGCACAAGTTGCGGTTGTTGTTTCGGTTCGGTGATTTCTTCGGGATCGTAACCAAAAATCTCGGCAAATCGCGGATTGACATAGGTATAACGATGATTCTGAAAGACGAAGATGCCGACCAGGCTGTTTTCGATAAGCAACTGGTAGCGGCTTTCAGCCATATCGATGCTGTCGATGAGTTCCTGAATGCGGTGCCGTTGGTGCTTCTCCCGAGCCAGTTGCTGGGTGGTTTTTTCAAGCTGGCGGCTGGAGGTGAAACTTTCCCAGCGATGCTGGGCCAGCAGTTTGTCCATGGTTTCGGAATTTCGCCGGCGCTGTTTTTCGAGTTCGGTATGGCATTCGGCAAACGCCTGAGCCGTATTCTGGCAATGGCGGGTCAGTTCCAGAATTTCGGAAATGGATGCGGCGGGCCATTGGGGCATGATGTGGTCGCGTATCTTTTCGGGCAGATCGCTGGTGGCGCTCGCCAGTTTTTTCAGAGGGTGAAGGATCCTGCTCTGCACCCGAAACGCCACTCCAAGGGCGACGAGACCGGGCAGCAGCAAAAGTCCCATGCTGGTCAGCAGGCGTTTTTGGTTGTGGGCATGCAATCTGCCAACGGATACGCTGAGCAGCAGTCGCGGTGGGCGTCGGTCCTCCGAAATGGATGCCGGCCTGGCAGGTTGCAGGCTCAGGCGGGAAAGATTGTCGGCAGCGGGATCCCACAGCAGCAGTTTTCCCGGAGGGGAGCTGCGGTCAAATAACGCCGCGCCGACGGTTTCGGCGGATTTCCAGGTTTCGCCACCGCCGACCAGAACCCTGTCCGCGCCGTCCAGTATCAGGGCCTCGACCCCCCTTTTCTTTGTGGCCTCGAGGATTCCTGTGTAACTGGATGCGTCAATGATGCCCAGGATGAAGCCGGGCATGCCGTTTTTCCTCTCGACAGGGCAGACGATGCCGGGCAGTGCCGCCCGGGGTCCATTTGCGGGGAGGGTGACAAGGGTCGGCTTTTCCCGCTGTACAATCTGTCTGACCTCTCGGGGAGAAAACGCAGGTCTGAATGCCGCGGGTATCGGCGTGTCTCCAGGGGCCGAGTGGCGTACGAGCATCCGGCCCCGGTCGTCCCAGACGCTGATCTGGAGCAGGCGCTTTTCCTGCTTCAGCAGCAGCGCGATTTTCATCTCCAGATTGTTTTGCACGGATTCAGGCTGCATCAGCGCGGATAGTTTGCCGGACAGGTCGGCATGCAGGACATCCAGACGGTGTTGTATCGTGCGGCAATGATTTGCCAACTGGTTTTCGGTCCCGGGATGCCAGCAGTCTGAGGGGCCTTGCACATTCAACACGAGAATTACCAGCGCGGGCAGCATAAATGCTGCCGCTATGGCATTGATCTCGGTCTCCAGGAAGGACAGTGCGACGGGACACCGAAGACCCCGGTGCTGCAGAAGATGCAGCAGGGCCGCGGCCAAGATGGCGTTGCCAAGACCGTTGATCGTGGTCCATCCGATAATCTGGACGAGATCTCCGGAGGGATACTGCATCAGTACCCCGTAGACCAGATACAAAACCGGCCAGGCAAGCAACCCCCAGAACAGGATGGCCGCCGCTGTAAGGCTGTTGATGCCGCGCTTCAGAATGAATCCGACCGCCGCCGCTTCCGCGACCCACACAAATTCGGGGATGGCCGCGCGGCCGGAGGCCAGGGCGAACAGCGGCGCCATCAGCGCCGCGCAAGTTCCCCATCCGCCACCGTAAAGTCGCACGATCACGAGCACTGGGATCCCCGCCAGCAGCAGGCGCTCCGGGACCCCGCAGGTGAGGGGCAGGCTGTTGCACAGCAAGACGAGGAGAAAAAGAATACCCAGCATGGCAAACCTGGATTCGGGGGAATGGCTGACCCACCGGTTTTTGACCGCATGAACGCTGGCCAATGGGTTCGGTAAGGTTAAACTATAACAAGATGTTATAATTTTAGGAGTAAAAAATGTTTTTCCGGCACGGGAAAGAGAGTTTTTTTCTTTTAAGTGAAAAATGAAGAGGCCATACGAAAAAGGTTGGAATCACGGATGATCAGGTATAATATAACCGAAAAGGTCAGATATGCATTTGACACCAAAGGCCTTGTTTCCGAAGAAAGGAGGCAGATATGCGTATCGACATCATTTGCAGGCCGGATTGCGGTGATCGCTGCCACGCGACGCTGACCAATGTGCGCCAGGCTCTGGAACAGATGCGACTCGATGCCGAAGTGCATCTTTACAAGGACCCCCGCAAGATGATCGACAACCGGGTATACGTCACGCCGGCGTTGATGCTGGATGATGTGGTGCGGATTTCCGGTCGGGTTCCGGAAGTTGTTGAAATCAAGGCGCTGATCGCGGAGCGGGCCCGGTACATGCGGCGCCTGCGTGATGCGGTCTGAGGGGCGGGCGCGCCGGGTCCTATTTGGCCTTGGCGCGCAGCTTCGGTTTGCCGTTTTCGATTACGATGCGAAATTCCACGTTTTGCTTGCCGTATTTTTCCAGTATCTGCGCTTTCTGCTTTTCCAGGTACGCGTCAAACTGGCTTCGGCCGGGGGGCGGAGTTTTCAGGGCGCAGCTCTGATGGGCCCGCAACAGATTTTCGTAAAGATCGTCGGATGGAAGGGCTTTGGCGGGATCAGCGGCAGTTTTGGCGGGGCGCCGTTCGGTGTGACGGTGATATTTACCCTCGTCGATGAGTCGCTGGATGCGGTTCCATTGGGTTGCGTAGGTGTGGTAGCGGCTTGACAGGGAATCGAAAAGAAACCGGTGGTCGGTTTTGATGATCCTGCGGGTCGCCAGAGCGCGGAGTTTTCTTTCTATTTCGGTTCGTTGTTTGAGCGGCTCGCGTTTTTCCTCGCCGGAAAAGTAGCGTTCGTAAAGCAGTTCGAGTTCGCGCAGCTCCAAGGCGATATCGTCAAGTTTTTTTTTGAATACCCTGCGTTCATCCATAAATGTCTCACATACCTCCATTGCAGTTCGCTAATTCTACTTGTAAACTCTCAGAAAAGCAAAGAAATTCCTTCGGCCGGAAAGAATGGCGCGGTTTGTCGCCGTTTCGCCGCGCTGTCCTTGACTCATGGGCATGTTTGCCGGATAATGACGCGATTTTTGTCCTGGAGGTTCACAATGCAGCATAACAGACTGGCTGCGGTCATCCTGGCCGCCGGCAAAGGAACCCGCATGAAATCGGAGCAGCCCAAAGTGGTACACCCGGTTGCGGGGCTTCCGATGGTGACCTTTCCGGTAGAGAGAGCCGAGGCCCTCGGCTGCCGGCCGACGGTATTGGTGGTCGGTCATGGCGCGGAGGCCGTTCGATCCGCCGTGGCCGATCACGAAGTGGGTTTTGCCCTGCAGGTCGAGCAGCTCGGAACCGGCCATGCTCTGCTGTGTGCCCGCGAGGCCTTGCGGGATTTTCGAGGCACTTTGCTGCTGCTTTGCGGGGACGTTCCGCTGTTGCGGCACGAAACCCTCGAAGGTCTGGTCGCCGAACATGAAAAACGGCGCGCGGCGGTTACGGTGCTGACCGCCGAACTGAATGATCCCTTCGGCTACGGCCGGGTGTTGCGGGAAGGCGATGAGGTCCTGGGCATCATCGAGGAAAAAGATGCCTCCGACGAACAGCGAAGGATACGGGAAATAAATACCGGTATTTATGTCTTTGAGGCTCCGTTTGTATTCGAGGCCCTGACCGGGGTTGGGTGCGATAATGCCCAGCGTGAATATTACCTGACCGACGTGCTGGCCGCGGCCCGCGCCGCCGGGCGGCGGGTCGGAGCCGTTCTTCTGGAGGATGCCGACGAAGCCATGGGGATCAACGACCGCGTGCAGTTGGCAAAAGCTTCGTCCGTCATGCGGCGGCGCATCAACGAAAAACTCATGCGCGCCGGGGTCACTTTTATCGATCCCGACCAGACCTATGTCGAGCCGCGGGTCGAGATCGCTCCCGATACCGTGGTTTACCCGGGGGTGTTTCTCGGCGGTGCGACACGTATCGGCAGCGGCTGCGTTATCGAAGCACAGGTCACCATCCGGGATTGCCGGCTGGCCGATAACGTCCACGTCAAGCCCGGTTCCGTGCTGGAAGGTTCCGAGATCGGCACCGAGACGGTGATCGGTCCCATGGCCCACCTGCGCCCGGGCACCGTATTGGCCGGCCACAACAAGATCGGCAACTTTGTCGAAACCAAAAAGGCCCATATCGGGTCAGGCTCCAAAGCCAGCCATCTGACCTATATCGGCGATGCCGAACTTGGCGCCAACGTCAACATCGGTTGTGGCACCATTACCTGCAACTACGACGGCGTCAACAAACACAAAACCATTATCGAGGATGACGTGTTTGTCGGCAGTGATACCCAATTTGTGGCTCCGGTGCGGATTGGTCGCAACAGCCTGATCGGCGCCGGGTCGACCATTACCAAGGATGTGCCGGCCGATGCTCTGGCCCTGTCCCGAAGTCAGCAGCGGGTGGTCGAGGGATGGCGCTTGCGCCATGACCCGAAATGCAAGAAGAAGGATTGATGCGCCTTTTTGCGGCTTTTTCCCGACAGGGCGTATATTCAGGAAAAATAAAGGAAGATTGCCATGTGTGGAATCGTTGGATACGTAGGTCCCCGTGAGGCCATGCCCATCATCATCGACGGTCTGCGCCGCCTCGAATATCGCGGTTACGATTCAGCCGGCATCGCCATCATCAACGAAGGCCGCATCGCCATCCGTCGTGCCAAGGGCAAACTCTGCGAACTGGAAAATATTCTGAAGCAGCAGCCTCTTGTCGGGGGGCGCGGCATCGGCCATACCCGGTGGGCAACCCATGGCCGCCCGTCGGAAACCAACGCCCATCCGCACTATGCCGGCAACGTAGCGGTGGTTCACAACGGCATCATCGAAAACTATCTCGAACTCAAGGAGCGGCTGATCGGCCAGGGGCACGCATTCAGCTCCGAGACCGACACCGAGATCATCGCCCATCTTGTTGACCAACATCTGCGCGAGTGCGGGGATTTTGAAATCGCCGTGCGCCGTGCCCTCGGCGAGGTACGCGGTGCTTATGCCGTGGCTATCCTGTGCGAATGCGAACCGGAAAAAATGATCGCTGCCCGCCTCGGTTCGCCGCTGGTGGTCGGGCAGGGGCAGGGTGAGTTTTTCGTCGCTTCCGATATCCCCGCGATGCTGTCCCACACCCGGGAAATGATCTTTCTCGATGAAGGGGAAATGGCGATTTTCGCCAATGGTACCATGCGGTTTACCGATCTGCAGGGTACGAGTGTCCAGAAGACCTCCCGGACCATCACCTGGAATCCGCTGATGGCCGAGAAGGGCGGTTTCAAGCATTTCATGCTCAAGGAGATCTACGAACAGCCCCGCGCCGTCTCCGATACCCTGGCGGGCCGCCTGTTCCCCGAACGGGGCGAGATTTTTCTTGAAGGCCTCAACCTTACGGATGAGCAGTTGCGGGGGGTTGAAAAGCTCAACATCGTCGCTTGCGGTACCTCCTGGCATGCGGCCCTTGGCGGGAAATTTCTCATCGAAAAAATGGCGCGTCTTTCCGTCGAGGTCGACATCGCCAGCGAGTTTCGTTATCGCGATCCGCTGGTCGATGAACACACCCTGACCGTGCTTATCAGCCAGAGCGGCGAGACAGCCGATACCCTGGCGGCCCTGCGCGAGGCCAAAGCCAAGGGCGGCATCACGGTGGCGATCTGCAACGTGGTCGAGTCATCCATCGCCCGCGAAAGCGACGGTGTCATTTATACCCACGCCGGTCCCGAGATCGGGGTCGCCTCCACCAAGGCCTTTACCACCCAGTTGGTGGCTCTCTACCTGCTGGCTCTGCATCTCGGCCGGGTGCGAGGCATGATCGATGCCGTGCGTTGCCGGGAGCTCATCGAGCCTTTGCTGAGCCTGCCCCGGAAGATGGAGCAGGCCCTCGAATCCGACGAGCAGATCCAGACAATTGCCAGGGAATTCATGCATGCCCGTGATTTTCTTTATCTGGGGCGCGGCCTCCAATACCCCATCGCCCTGGAAGGGGCCCTCAAGCTCAAGGAGATCTCCTATATCCACGCCGAAGGTTATCCCGCCGGGGAGATGAAACATGGACCCATAGCCCTGATCGACGAAAACGTGCCGGTGGTTTTTCTCTGTCCTATCAACGACACCTTTGAAAAGGCCATCTCCAACATGGAAGAGGTCCGGGCCCGTTCCGGTCGCGTCATCGCCGTGGCCACCGAAGGGCATGTCGGCCCCCTCGGCGATGTGGATGCCCTGATCACCGTGCCGGAAACCACCGATGAGATAGCGCCGGTTCTGACCTCCATCCCCATGCAGTTGCTGGCTTATCACATTGCCGTGCTGAAAGGGACCGACGTCGACCAACCGCGCAACCTGGCCAAAAGCGTCACAGTAGAGTAAGCCTGCCGGCGTGGTTAGCTGGTATCCATCCGGAAACTCCGGATGGATACAGCGTAGTTTTCATATGGGAAACGAGCAATTTTTCGTTGTGGCAAGGAAATCAAGGGGTTGCGCGGAGGCGTACATCGGTACGCCGCACAAGCAAGCCTGCGGATTGACGCCGCCACGGCGGAAAAGGGCCGTTTCCGGATGAAAACTAGCTGGTGGTGTCTGAAACCGAAGAGCCCGCCGGATCAAGATCCGGCGGGCTCTTCGGTGCGAGTGGGCCAAAGGTGCATTGCCAAGCCGGGAAACCCTTCGAAAAAGGACGATTTCCAGGCGGGTTTTGATGTATATTGCCCGGGAATGAGGTTTTTGGGCAACCGGACAGAGGTGATGGCAGCCCTTTGTTTTTTATAACCTCCAACGTTCGAGAGCCAGAAAATGATTGAACCTTTCAAAATGGGATATACCGTTCTGGGCGGCCTCGGAATTTTCATCCTGGGGATGAAGTTCCTGTCGGAAAGTCTGCAGATGCTTTCAGGCGGGCTGATCCGCAAGGCGATCTCTTCCGTCACCGCCAATCGTGTCCTGGCGGTGCTGGTCGGCCTCAGCGTCACCGCTTTCGTTCAATCTTCGTCGATCACCACGGTCATGGTTGTCGGCCTGGCCAACGCCGGCCTGATGCAGTTAAGTCAGGCGATCGGGGTCATTCTGGGCGCCAATATCGGCACCACCATCACTGGCTGGATTCTCGCGGTCAATATCGGCAAGTATGGCCTGCTGCTGGTCGGTCTGGGCATATTCCCGATGCTGTTCGTGAAAAACGAGCGTATTTCCGGCATTGCCAAGGTCGTTGTCGCCCTGGGGATGATCTTCTTCGGCCTGGAGATCATGAGCGGGGCGTTCAAACCGCTGCGCGACGCGGAAGGATTCAGGAATCTGATGCTTCTGCTCGATGCCCGGTCCCTGCCGAGTCTGCTGGGGTGCGTCGCCATCGGTTGCATGATGACCATGATTATCCAGAGCAGTTCCGCGATGCTCGGCATCACCATGGCCCTTGCCACCACCGGCGCCATCCCGATGCAGACCGCCGTGGCGCTGGTTCTGGGAGAGAATATCGGCACCACCATCACCGCCCAGCTCGCCGCACTCGGCAGCACCTTTACCGCCCGGCGGGCCGCCATGGCCCACAGCATGTTCAACGTTGCGGGGGTTCTCATCATCATCGCCATATTTTCCCCTTTTATCAGCCTGATCGAAACCCTGGTTCCCGGCGCCTCCGATTATGTCAACAATGTCGGCAGCCGACCCTACGTTGCCGCCCATATTGCCTTTGGGCACTCCTTTTTCAATGTGGTGGCGACCCTTGTCATGTTGCCTTTCCTCCAGTATCTGGAAAGAGCGGTGGTCAAAATCGTGCCGGAGGCCGGTGCTGCGGGAAAAGGGCCGTTCAAATATTTCGGCCCGCCCGGCAGCATGCCGCTGGCGATGGGTGTCTCCATGGTCCATGAAGAGCTCAAGCGCATGTACGGGCTGGTCCAGACGGCTTTGTGCCATGCCGGTAACCTGCTGAAGCCGGAGAGCAAGGGGCGGGAGCGCTTCACCCAGAAGATAAAAGCGATCGAGGACGAGACGGATATCATGCAGAAAGAGATCACGACTTTCACCGTTTCCCTGATGCAGGCCGGCAAGTCCGGGCTGGAGCAATCGGACCGGGCTTATGCTTATATCCGCGCCGCCGATGAGCTTGAATCGATTGCGGATTATGCGGCCTCGATCAGTTCCTATGTGAAACGGCTCGAAAAGAACGAGCTCGATTTCAGCGAGGATGCCTGGAAGGATCTGGAAAGTTTCCACTCCAGGGTGCTTGATTTTTTTGCCCGGACCGGAAAAATGCTTGAGAACGAGGACAGTGGCAGCGCGAACGACATGTGGAAGGAGGCCTCAGGGCTCAATGCGTTTGCCAATGCCATTCGGGATGCGCACCTCGACCGGATGAAGGACGGTTCCTGCGGCGCCTTGTCAGCCCTTATCTTCAGCGACATGGCAATTGCTCTGCGTCGGATCAAAAACCATACGGTCAATCTTTACGAAGCGTTATCCTCCGAGGATCGGTGAAACGAATCCATGCCGGGACGGAACTCTTGCGCTTCCGGGTGCTGTCCGGGGGGATGTGCAGGGCTTGTCGTTATCTGACAGTATTTATTGAACGGCCGTTGGTCTTTTGCAGGTTTCAAGAAGCCCAGCCAGAATTTTAGCTGTTCCAAGGAAGATCACGAAGAATTCCAGCCGGCCCAAAAGCATGCCGCCAATTTCTGTCCAGAGCAACCCGGCGGGTGCCGAGGCTGAAGTGACCCCCACGGAAAGCCCCACGGTCCCCAGAGCACTGGCGAATTCGAATACACTGTCTTTCAGAGAATAGCCAAAAGACGCAATGACTGCCGACCCCAGCGCCAGGGTGACGATATACAGGAAGCTGAAAGCCGCGATCTGCCGGATGTCGCTGTCCTGCAAAAAGCGTCTTTGTTCCCCTACCCACACATCGGTTTCCATCAGGGCGTGGCGAGGCAGAAACATCCGACGCAGTTCCGTGGTCAGGGCGCGGTAGAGCGCGTATACGCGGTATTGCTTGAGCCCGCCGGCCGTGGATCCGGTTCCGCCCCCCACAATCATCAGTCCGATAAGAACCAACCATCCCAACCCGTTCCAGTCCCCGTAACCGACGGTGGAAAACCCGGTCGTCGAGAGAGCCGAAACGGTTTCAAAGATAGCGACGCGTACCTGCTGGCCGGCGGTTGCATAAAGTTTTACCGTAACGCCGGCAAAAACGATCCATATCGATGTCGGGATCAGGACCATCTGGAGCCGGATTTCGCCATTTTTCAGGAAGGCAGACAACTTGCCGTGCATCAGAGCATAGGCGGTGACAAAATTCATGGTGCCGAGGAGCATCAGCAGAATGGTTACCGCTTCCACCGCGGCGCTGTTCCAGTGGCCTATCGACGCCGTCCTGGTGGAGAAGCCGCCGGTCGACAGGGCCGCGAAGGCATGATTTATGGCGTCGAACCACCCCATGCCGGCAAAATACAGGGCCATGCATCCCGCAAGGACATAACCGCTGTACATG
This sequence comes from Syntrophotalea sp., assembly GCF_050253115.1. Classification (NCBI taxonomy): domain Bacteria; kingdom Pseudomonadati; phylum Thermodesulfobacteriota; class Desulfuromonadia; order Desulfuromonadales; family Syntrophotaleaceae; genus Syntrophotalea; species Syntrophotalea sp. Next base: position 9,261 of record NZ_JBFWJQ010000020.1, on the reverse strand, counting down.
GTGATGACAAGCTTGGCCGAGCGGCGCACGTTAGGCACCAGCTGATCGGCCCGCCCTTCTGCCGCACTCAGACCGCTGCCGCTGGGACCGCCCAGGGCGCTGAGCATGATGATGGCCAGGCCGGCGCCGCCGGCGAGTTGCATGAAACTGCGCAGCAACAGCACTAACCGGGAGGCTTTTTCTACATCCACCACGGATAGCCCCGTTGTAGTCCAGGCGCTGGTAGCTTCGAAAACCGCCCGGGTAAAATCGAGCCCGCCGATCAGGAAAAAAGGGATGGCTCCGACCAGAACCGCCAACAGCCAGGCAAGAACGACGACCACCGCGCCCTCCTGCAGCGAAAGGGTTCCTCCCCCCCGCGGCAAGAGACCGCGCCAGGCCATTCCGCCCACTACACTCAGGCCCGCCCCGGGAAGGGCCACACCCCATGCAAGACTCAGTTCTCCGGGGAAAAAAAGCAGCCCGAGGCAGGCTCCCAGCATGATCAGCCCTACCAGGGCGCCGATCAGCCCCGTATAACCGAGCATGATGCGCCAGCGGTGCCGCATAAACGTCGCATATCGCTGGCGGCTCATCAGGTTTCTTCTCCGGTTATAAGTCTGAGCACCCGATCATAACAGTCGGGCCCGCTTATGATGATAAGCCGGTCGCCGCCACGAAGCGATGTGTCCCCACGTGGTACGATGACGTGGCCGTCGCGAAGAATGCCGCCGACCAGCGCACCTTGTGGCAACGCCAGGTCACGCAAGGTCCTGTCCGCGGCGGGAGCATCTTCCCGCAGGGCGATTTCGGAGATGGTCACGCGCCCGCCGGCTAGAGGCATGAGGCTGGCGATATCCTCGAATCCGGCCCGCTCCTCAAGGATGCGTGCAATGATCTGGGTTGCGCTGAAGGCGACACTGACGCCAAGTTTGTGAAAAACGTCCTCATTCTGAGGATCATTGACCAGCGCTACCGTGCGCGGCACGTGGAACATTTTGTGGGCAATCTGGCAAATGGCGAGATTGTCCTGGTCCTTGGAGGCCAGCGCCAAAACCACATCGGCGGTGCGCGCCCCGGCCTCCTCAAGGACGTGCGGGTCGCTGCCGTCGCCATGCAGGACCAGTGCCTTGACCCGGCGGCACAGCGCCTGTGCCTCGGCCGCGTCAGAGACGACCAGCGTGATCTGGTAGCCTTTGCTGGCGAACTGGCGGGCAAGATAATAGAGGAGTTTTCCGGCTCCCGCCACGATTACGCGCATGACTTGTCCCCCTGTTTCTTTTCAATACTGGTCACAAATGCCTGCGCCATCAAGTTGGTCGGGCTGACGGTTTCGATATCGAATTCCCGATAGACCTTCTCCCGGCGGGGATCGAATACCCTGGCCAATACTTTGGGGACGTTGAACAGCTTGCGGGCTACCTGCGCCACCATCAGATTGACGTTGTCCTCTTCCGTTGTTGCCAGCAGGCAGTCGGCCTTGTCGGTTTTGGCGGCCCGCAGCACCTCGATCTCGACGGCGTCGCCGACAATCCGGAAACCGCTGAATTCCGCCGACAGCAGTTCAAACGCCGACTCGTTGACATCGATGATCACCACGCTGCTGCCGACTTCGCTGAGCAGCCCGGCCAGCAGAGAGCCGAGGCGGCCGCAACCGACGATCACCACATACTGCGGCCATTCGCGCTGTTTTTTCAGATGCATTGTCGACTACTCCTGCCCCAGAAGCAAAGGCCCCGATTTTTTCATCACCAGGCGATTGAGATTGGTTTGAGACGGCAGGTAGCCCGGGTTCAATTCCAGGGCCGCCCTGTAATATTTCTGGGCTTCGATGGTTTTGCCCTGCATTTCGCAATAAGCGCCCAGCAGGTTGAATGCCTCCGGGCGATCGGGCTCAAGTCCCGCGGCATGCTTGGCATGGGCCATGGCATTGCCGAGCTGACCCTCCGCGGCGCAGCGTTTGGACAGTGCGATCCAGCCGTTGTAATCGTTGCCCGGGTCGGTCCCTTGTCGAGGCCGGCTGAGGACCTTCCGGACCGCATCGCGCAACTCTCGGGGTGCAAACGGTTTTTCAATGAAATCCAGGGCTCCGAGCTTCATGACTTCGACCGCATTGGTCACCGTTCCGAACGCCGAAATAACGATGACCTGGGATCGCCGGGGTCTTTGCTCCAATTGCCGCAACACCTCCACGCCGTCGATCCCCGGCAGTTTCAGGTCGAGCAGGACCAGATCGAAATTCTCCTCGGCCGCCATGCGCAAGCCCTCCTCGCCGGTGGTCGCGGTGTGGACCTCGTAACCCTGGGGTTCTAGTGTCTGGCGAACCGTGAACAAAATGTTTTTCTCATCATCGATGACGAGAATTTTCGCTTTGGTCTGTTTGGACATGGTTGTTCTCCCCGGATGACTCCCTGGAAAAAGTGGACGGTGCGGCCTTCAGGACAAAAGTAAAGGTGCTGCCTTCTCCTGGTATTGATTCGACCCAGATGCTTCCGCCGTGAGCCTTGACGATTTCCTTGCAGATGGCCAGGCCCAGACCGCTGCCGGCTTTGCTGTCGCCTTTAACCTGGATAAACTTATCGAAAATGCGCGAGCGGTATTCCGTTGGGATGCCCGCACCATCATCGGAAACAGCGAGATATGCCCGCTCAGGATTCCCTTTGGCCATGACGCGGATGTGACCGCCCGGCGGGGTATATCGCAGGGCATTGGAGATCAGATTGCTTATGATCCAGGCAATTTTTGTCGGATCGGCCAGCACCTCGGGAGTTCCCGGTTTGATGGAGGAGACAAGCTCGATCCCCCTGGCTTTGGCCTGATCGTAAAATGCCGCCAGCGTCCGTTCGAAGAGATACGCGATACTGATGGGCTGAATGTCCACCTCGAAGCGGCCGGATTCAAGGCGGGACAGATCCAGCAGATCGCTGACCAGCGCGCGCAGGCGGTTGGTTTCCTCCTGGGCTACCTTGAGCAGCTCGCGTTCTCTCTCGGGCCATTGCTCCGCCAGCTCCTGCAGCAGATTGATGCTCATGGAAATCCCGGTCAGGGGCGTTTTCAACTCATGGGAGGCCGCCAGGACGAATTCGCTTTTGAGCCGTTCGACTTCCTTGAGACGGGTGATGTCCTGCAGCAATACCACGGTTCCCTGAATCTGTTTCCCCCCCTCGGAGCGGATGGGGGTCACGGAAAACCGGAAGAATTGCCGATGGGGTTCATCACCGAAGGAAATTTCGGTCTGCTCCGGCGGCAGTTCCGGTGCCTGACCGGATTGCGTAGTTCGACGGATTATGTCCAGTAGCGGCGTCTGTGGCAGGACCTCGGACACGGCTTTGCCGGAAGATTCCGATATGGAAAGGTTCAGGAGTTTCGCCGCCTGCGGATTGACGGCGGTAATGAAAAAGGCTTCGTCCACGACGATCAAGCCGTCGCCGATACTTCTCAAAACGGCCTCTCCCCGGCGTTTTTCCGCAATCAGACGTCCTACGTTCAGCTCATGGAAGATTTTGAGTTTCTGACTCATGGTGACGATCTGGGCAGCCAGGTTGCCCAGTTCATCGCTGGACGCAATCTCCAGCGTGACATTGTAATCACCCTCGGCCAGCTGTTGCGCAACACGACTCATCGCCGCCAGTGGGCGGAGCAGGAAGCCTGACAGAAGGATGCTCAGGGCCAGCCCGATCGAACCGGAAGCTGCGCCAACCAGCGTCATGGACCAAATGGTTTCCACCGCGAGCCGGCGCGCATGACGGGAAGCGTTTTCCATGGCGGTCTGGTTCATTTCCCGCAAAGCCAGACAGGAATCGCGTGTTTGCATGAAACGAGGCTGCAGGGATTGCTTGTAAAATACCAGGGCGTTTTGACGATTGGCCATGGGGGTGGAGGTCATGGATTGAAACAGGGTCAGAAACTCGCGGTATCCCGAGTCGATTCGGGCTATGATGCGGTCCTCGCCCGGTTCGGTAAGGTTGTTGCGTGCCCGGCCCAGCCATTGCGCAAATTCAATCTGATTATCCCGGAATTGCACCAGGCTGCCTTGCCGGTCGCCGAGCAGAGACAGCAGAGCGGCGCTGTCCTGGCGCTCGAGATGATTGATCATGTTTTCCGCGGCCTGGACGCTGAGCTGATTTTTCTGAAGAATCGCCTCGCCGGCGCGACCGAGCTGATAAAGGCTGATGACTGCCACGGCCCAGACCACCATCATCAATGCCAGGATCAGACCGTAGCCGCCAAGTATTTTGGTTCGCAGTTTCATGGCTCGATAATCCGGAAGCGTTACAGCCCAGCCCGCTTGAAAGGTCTTCAATAAAACCAGTGTACCATCTGATGAGACGGCCTGTTGGCTTTGCCTGAAACGCGGCACCTAAATCAGGGGGCCAGGACTTCGCCAAGGGTTGTAGGCAGTTTTAATAAACAGTTGCAAGGCATCGGCGGAATATTTCATACTGTTGCGGACCTGAAAAAGACCGCAGGGGTTTTTTTCAACATGCCGCTCAGGAATAATTTTTCATCCAGGCTCAGCCATGCGTTTATTTTCGCCGGACAGTCGCGCCTTTACTCTGGTCGAACTCGTTGTCATCATGGTGTTGGCCGGCGTTCTTGCGGCCGTGGCGCTGCCGCGTTTGTTTGACGCGACGGCGTTTCACAGCCGCGGGTTTTACGAAGAGGTGACGCAGGCGGCGCGTTATGCGCAGAAGCTGGCGGTAGCCAGCGGATGCGAAGTGAAATTCAGCATTTCCGCCAGCGGCTTCGCCCTGCATCAACGGGCAGCCAGTTGTCGCTCCGGAGATTTTGTTCGGGTGGTGCCGCGACCGACCGGTGACGACGCTTTTGCCGCTTTGGCTCCTTCCGGCGTGTCTCTGGCAGCCACCGCTTCGTCGGTAATTTTCGATCCCCTCGGACGGGCCACGCCCGGCGGAGTGACGGTGTCGATCGACGGACGCAGTTTTAACATCAACGGCGAAAGCGGTTACGTGGACGGGCTGTGAGCATGGCGGCAGCGGACAGACATGAAGGCGGATTTACGCTCATCGAGCTGGTGATTTCGATGGTGGTGGTTGCCATTGCCCTGGGCGGAGTGCTGATGGTGATAAACTACAGCGTGCGGCACAGTGCCGATCCCATGTTGCAACACCAGGCTGTGGCCATCGCCGAGTCCTACCTCGAAGAGGTTTTGTTGCGGCCTTACGCGGATCCTGACGGGTCGGATGGGGAAACGGTGCGTAATCTGCTGGACGACGTGGATGATTACGAAGGCTGGAGCGATGCCGGTGCTCGTGACCAGGAAGGGACGGCGATCAGTGGCCTGGAGGCCTACAGAATTTCGGTGGCGGTGGACGATGCGACGCTGAACACGGTTGCCTGCAAAAAAGTTACGGTTACCGTGCGCCATGCGGGCGGGATCGAGCTGACCTTGAGCGGTTATCGTATGGACTATTGACATGAATATAGCCAAGTCACGGCGTCCATCTCACCCCTCTTGTTGTTCCTCGACCGGCTTCACTCTGGTTGAATTGATCGTGGTGATCGTGATCGTCGGTATTCTCGCCGCCCTTGGCGGCATGTTCATCGTCCGCCCCGTCGAGGGATTCCTCGATCTGTCGCGGCGCGCGACCCTGGTCGATGCGGCCGAGAGCGCCCTGCGTCGCATGCAGCGCGATGTGCGCCAGGCCCTGCCCAACAGCGTGCGTATCGCCTGTGACGGGCAGTGCCTTGAAGTGCTGCATACGGTGGACGGCGGCCGTTACCGCCTGGAGGGGCCCGGCAACGCCCTCGATTTCATCCAGAACGATACGGACGGGTTCGATGTGCTCGGTACACTCTCTGCGCCCCCCGAAGTCGGCGATGCGGTGGTGATCTACAATCTGGCTGCCGCCGGTAGCAGCGGCAATGCCTATGCCACCCCGGCCGACAACCGGCGCAGCGTGGCGGCGGGCAGCAGCGCCACCTCCCTTCGGCTCGACGACCCGACCCCTTTCCGGCGCTCCTCCCCCTACCAGCGGTTTTTTCTGGTCGATGAGCCGGTCAGCTACGTCTGCGATCCGGTGGCCGGTACCCTGGTGCGCCATTCCGGCTATCCGATCCGCACCTCACAATCGGCTCATCCCGGGGGCAATTCCGCCATCATGACCCGCCATCTGGCCGCCTGCGCCTTTGACTATCACCCCGGCACTCCCGAAAGGGCCGGATTGGTGACCCTGCGTCTGGAACTGGCCATGGAGGGGGAAGCCATCACCTTGTTTCATCAGGTCCATGTGGAGAACGCGCCATGATCGACACCGGTTGGCTTGGTTCGCAAAAAGGGCTTTCCATCGTCACCGCCCTTTTCGTGCTGCTGGTGCTATCGGCGCTGGGGCTTTTCATGGTGACCATGAGCGGCGTGCAGAGTCGCACCTTCCTTTGGGCGCTGCAGGGCGCGCGGGCCTATCATGCGGCCCGAAGCGGTCTGGAGTGGGGTGGGTACCGGGCCCTGAAAGGTGGTTCCTGCGTGTCGGACAGCCTTGACATTGATGGTTTTCTGGTCAGTGTGTCCTGCAGCGAAGAGTCGTTTGTCGAAGGCGGGCAAAGCTACAAGGTTTTCAATATTACCGCGTTGGCGGAATCCGGAACTTACGGCAGCCGCGATTATGTTTCCCGGCAGCTGCAAGCCAGAATCACGGGGGCTATGCCATGAACAACAGGCTGTTTACGGCCCCGGTAAAGCGGGTATTGATTTTTCCGGCTGTTTTTGCCCTGCTGTTGCTTATCCCGGATATCCGGCCGGCCTGTTCGGCCTGTTCGCCTTATCTGGGGGACATGGTGATTAACGAGGCTTACGGGGAGGGACCTTACAGCTCGCCTTTTGTCGAAACCCGGCTTATGGATTACACCCTCGCCTGGGCCGTATCTTCCTGGTATGTACGTACCTGTCATGCAAGCGGGAACAGAAATCTTTGTGAGGATAATTTTTTTAATCCCGGGGATAAATCGGAATTTTACATTTCCGGGAATCCTTACTTCGTGTTTTACCCCGGGAACCAGATGATGGATCTCGGCGGGATGGACATAACCATCCGCGATGCGGACGGTACAGTTATCGATTATCTGTCGATCAATGGCTATGATTATCAAAAAGGTGCCTGCGGTTCCGTCGATGACAACAGCGTGACCATTGGACCGGGAATCAAAGGCGCCGAGAGGCTTCCCGACGGCACGGGGGAATGGGTTGCCTATGCGGAGTCCGGCGCGAATCACGAACCTACCCCGAACGGCTCCAATGACGGATCCCTGGTGGCGATTAACCATTATCGTATTTATCATCCGGCGGACGCTCTGACATGTCAGGCTGCGTCCGTGACGCTGCGTGCCTGTGCGGATGAGGATTGCGCCAGCAGTTTTGCTGCCGAAGCTACCGTCACCCTGGCTCCCGTCAGTGGTTGGGCCGGCGGCAATGTCCAGACCTTCACCGGCGAGTCGGAATCGATTCTGTTGCGCCATAACACCCCCGGCAGTGTCACGGTAGGGATCGCGTCGGCCAGTCCGATGGCCACCAATCCCGCACGCTGCTATCAGGGAGGCGCTGTCAGCGACTGTACCATTGATTTTCACGACTCCGGCTTTGTTTTTGAGGTGTCGAACCTGACCGCCTGCCAGAACGCGGGGATTACCCTGCAGGCCGTGCGAAGAGACGCCCGTACCCAAGCCTGCACAGGGGATGATGGTTTTGCCAACCAGGAAAACCGGCCGGTCTCTCTGGCCACCTCCTATCTCGATCCGCCTGACCGCCGGACTTCACTGCGGGTCAACGGGCATTCCCTGCCCTTGAACGGCGCGGTTGCCATACCTCTCGATTTTGACGGTGAGGCCAAAACTACCCTGACTCTCCATTATGCGGATGCCGGCAAATTGCGGCTCGATGCTGCCTATGCCGGCAGTGGCGAGGAAGCCGGCCTGATCATGGCCGGAAGCAGCCCTGAATTCGTGGTATCCCCGCATCACCTGCGGGTGCGCGCCACCACCGATGCCACAACCCTCTTGAATAACGCCGCTTCCGCCGGAGTTCCCCACTGGCCGGCGGGAGAAGATTTTCAGGTCGAGGTGGCCGGGGTCTGTGCCGATGGCACCGTGACGCCGAATTTCGCCGCGATGACGAGCTTGAGCGCCCCGGCGGGCAACCCCGCGGCCGGCATCGTTACCGGCGGAGCCTTTGCCGCCGGCGATTACAGCAACGGAATCGTCAGCGATACGGCAGCCTACAGCGAAGTCGGCACCGTCACCCTGCAGGCGCGGGCCACCAATTATCTGGGCAGCGGCGTCGATGTGATCGGCAGCACGACTGTCGGCCGGTTTACCCCGCATCATTTTACCGCTTCGGTCAACAGCCCGTCGTTTGCAACGGCTTGCAGTGGCGGCAGCCCCGGATTCACCTGTCTCGGTCAGACATTCGATTATGCCGTCGCCCCGGTAATCACGGTCACGGCCAAAAACAAACAGGGGGCCACCACCGCCAATTATGCCGGAGCATGGTGGAAGATCAGCGGCGCCACGCTCACCGGCAAGACATACCGTACCGTCACCGGAGCCCTGGACCTGTCCGGATTGCCGGCCACGGATCCGGTAATCTCCGGTCTGGGCGGCGGAATGGGACTGCTGTCTTTTGGTTCGGGCAGCGGCCTGCGTTTTGTACGCGGTGTGCCTGTGGCGCCTTTCGATGCGGAAATCGGTCTGGAAATAAACATATTTGACGCCGACGGTATTGCCGCTGAAGCCAACCCCGTGACCTTCGGCGCAGCGGCAGCCGGCGCCGGCATGGCCTTCGATCACGGCAAGGAAATGCGCTGGGGCCGTCTGGCCATGAAAAATGCCTACGGTTCCGAGTTGCTGGTCCTCTCCATGCCGATGCGCAGCGAGTATTTCAATGGCAGCGTTTTTGTTCCGAACCATGCCGACGGCTGTACCTCCCTGCCCCTTGGCCGGCTGATTTTGTTCAACGGCACAACCACCGTTGGCGGGGAACAACCCATCGCCGTCGGCAGCGGCATCAGCAGCGCCACCCTGTATGATCCGCTGGTGGCCGGCGATGCCGGGTTGAAGTTCAGCGCGCCCGGTTCCAATGGTTACATTCAGGTTCGGGCCGATCTTTCCCTGTTGCCCTGGTTGCGTTACGATTGGGATGGCGACGGCGCACACGATGACGATCCGGCGGCTCGCGCCAGCTTCGGGATTTACAAGGGGCGCCCGGCAGTGATCTATATGCGCGAACGTTTCCGCTAGCTTGCATCCGGAGCTTCCGCCGGGAGCTTGTCG
>NZ_JBFWJQ010000019.1:0-32145 GCF_050253115.1 Syntrophotalea sp. | reverse complement strand
CTGTCGAATAGATCTTCAGGCCAACAGATGTGCTGCCGACAAAGGAAATTCCGCGAATGTCCGGATGCGACAGCAAATCCGTCAGCTCGTTGCGGCTGCAGGTGATCAGATTGACGACTCCCTTGGGAAGACCGGCCTCAATCAGCAGCTCCAGAAGGCGCATACTGGTCATGGGAACCAGACTGGCGGACTTGAGCACCACCGTATTACCGGCTGCAATGGCCAGGGGAATAAACCATCCAAAGGGGATCATCGCCGGGAAGTTGTAAGGGGCAATCCCGAGAAAAACACCTACGGATTCCCGATACAGCACCGTGTCGTGGCCGCGGGTCACCTCCATGGTCGCATGTCCCTGCATTTCCAGGGGCGCCGCAACAGCCACTTCGCAGGCCTCGACAACCTTGTGCACATCGCCTCGCGCTTCATTCAGGTTCTTGCCCATTTCCGTGGCAAGGATCAGCGCCAGTTCCTCGAAGTGGCTGTTGACCAGGTCACGGAACGTAAAGAGTACCTGGGTGCGGATAGCGGCCGGCTTCGATGACCACTCCGGGAAAGCCGCCTTGGCGGCCTGCACCGCTGCCTCGACTTCCACGGCCGTACAGCAGGGCGTTTCGGCAATTTGCTCGCCGGTGCTGGGGTTCATCACCGCCATGTATTTATCGGTTTTAGATGTCACCCACTCATTGTTGATGCAGTATTTCAAACGCTTTATTTCCGGCACCAGTTCTTTTGCTTCACCCATGACAGTCTCCTTCGATTGTGTGATTTTGCCGCTGCGCCGCGAATCCCTTTCAGAAACATCTTCGAACAGCTCAGCCGCTTTTTAAATGTGATATTTGAATGTTTGGCTATTTTTACACCGCAGGCGACGTCACAGCGCCGCATAATACAGATTTACGATCTCCTCGGCCGTCGCCTGCCGCGGATTATTTGCCGGGCTGCCGCTGGCCAGAGCATCTTCCGCCATTTTTTTCACCACCGGCTCCAGTTTCTCCCGTGTCACGCCAAGCTCGGTAAGAGACGGCACTTCAAGCATTTTAATCAGGCCCTTGACTTTCTCGGCGCCTGCCTTGGCCACACCCATGGCATCCTGGCCGCCGTTGCCGACTCCCATGGCCCTGGCGATATCCGCATAGCGCCCGGGATTACCCGACAGAGAAAAATCCATAATGATACCCAGCAGCACGGCATTGGACACGCCGTGCGCAATATGGAAATTGGCGCCGATAGGCCGTGACATGCCATGCACCAGGGCTACCGACGCATTGGAAAAAGCGATCCCTGCCTGCAGAGCGCCCAGCATGGTGTTGGCGCGGGCCTCGCGATTATCCGGGCTGCCCCAGGCAAGAGGCAGGTAGGTGCTGATCAGCTTGATGGCGGAAATGGCCAGCACATCCGTCATCGGCTGTGCCTTCAACGACACATAGGCCTCGATGGCATGGGTGAGAGCGTCCAGACCGGTCGCCGCGGTCAGCCCACGGGGGAGCTTGAGGGTCATGAGCGGATCGACGATAGCGACCTTCGGCATCAACAAAGGGCTGCCGATGAGCATCTTAACGTCGTTGTCCGTATCGGTGATGATGCTGAACATGGTCGCTTCGCTGCCGGTCCCCGCAGTCGTCGGCACGGCAATCACCGGTACGCCGGCGGTCTTGAACTTATCCAGCCCCATGTAATCCTTGATCTGCCCCTGATTGGTCGCCATGATGCCAATGGCCTTAGCGGCATCGATCGGACTGCCGCCGCCGCAGGCAACCAGCACATCGCACTGTTTTTCCTCCAGCAATGCCAGGCCTTCATTGACATGACGCAACACCGGTTCACAATTTACCTCATCAAAAACCACTACATCCACACCGTGGTTTTTAAGCGAGTCGACAATTGGATCGATGGCCCCAACCTTGGCCAGCACCGCATCGGTAACGAGCAAGGCTTTGCGGGCTCCGAGCCGCTTGACTTCTTCACCGGTACGAGCGGTGGCTTGTTCGCCAAAATGGATGGTGGGCGGAACGCGAAATGGTCGAGAGGAAATCATGGTCGAGCCTCCTTGTATTTGTAGCCTGTCCACCGGGCAGGCTTGGTCCTGGAAAAAACAGGGGGGAAATGACTCCCTGTGCTTTTATTGTTTACCCGATCCCCCGTCCGCCGTCAATCAAAAAATCAAATATTTGGCTATTTATTTTTAGTTGCTAACATTTATACGTATTTTCGATAAGTTGCGAGATGGTTTTGTTTGCCGAATTGATAAAGGAATTTAAAAAAAAGGCGGATGAGGGAATGTCTTGCGAGGTTCCCCATCCGCCAGGCTCTGGCCGCAACCGGTTATGCCGGGCATCCGCAGGCCATATTGCCCGCGACAATTTCCTGCCAGTCCGACAAAACATCATGCGTCCAGCAATCGTTTGCTCCGGCTGCCTCACGCATGACCAGAGCCAGAATGTATGCCAGTTCCTGCACCGTGGCGCCGGCATCGAGTGCCCCCCTGAAGTGTTTCAGCACGCAGGGTTTGGAACGCGCCTTGATGGATACGGCAGAGGCTGCGCTGCCCCCATGCCTTGGTGGCGAGATAGAGGATCCGCCCTCCGCAGTTCTATTCGCAGACATTATGCACAATCTCAGCATCCAGCACGACCATGGCGCCTGCGGTGATCATCTCCTTGAGACGGGGAATCAGGACCTTCATCTTCTCTTCAGCGCCGATGAATTCAATCACCATCGGCTGACATTTTGACAGCGTCAAACCCGGAGCCTGGGTTCTGCATACCTTACAGCAGAAACCGGAACCTTCTATCCCCCTGAATACCATGCTTCCGGCCAATCCGTGCTGATAGGCTGTTTCCACAATGGCATCATACAGAAGTTTATCGCCATAGCGCCTGGTCTCATTAAGATAGATGCGCAACAGCTGGTTTTTGCCTTCGGAGCCCATTTCCCTCCTCCTTTCTCAAGCATTCCTTCTGAAAAATTCATCCTGACGTTATCCGCTTAAAAATTAAAAAATCTGCCAAGATTCAAAAACTCGGGTTTGAACAAAATATTCATGACAAATGTCGACAGGGCAATCCCCGCAGCGGGGGGATCGAGATGGTTGCTGCCATGGTTGTAGAACATGCGGGCCGTCAATTCTTCGATGAAGGCGCCGCCGATGCCAAAAACCATGGCCACAACCAGCGAGCCGCTCTGCAGGTATCCCCAGGCCCCCATGATGGCCATGCAGTGCGTAACGGGAGCTTTCTGGATGGTGGCCTGTCCGAAATTGAGCATGGTCAGCATCACGGCCGAGAACCCCCAGCAGAAAATCAGTGGCGCCACAAACGCCGCCGATTCACTGACCATTCCCTGCGCGGCCAGCGGCGCCAGATACTCACGGAACCCCATGGCCACACCGCCGGACAGCAAACCCATCCCGGCGCCTATGGCAAGCAGGCGCGACGGAGGCGACATCCACCCGACCCATGAAATGGCATAGCCGTCGGTTCCCAGCCAGCCGTGTTGACGTATGGAATCCATGTTGCCCCAGGGCATTTCTTTCTGGAACAACAGCCGGGCCAGCCAGATGTTGATGCAGATGGAAAGGGCCAGCAGATCAAATTCCCTGATCAGGGGAACTCTGCCCAACAACGGAACAATAAGCAGACCGAAAACAGCTGAAAGCCCCCCGACAACCAGTACATCCCAGGATGTATCGACCAGAGGCGACAGAATGTCCTTGGCGGCCCCCGAAGGATGGTTCTTTCTCAAGGCTGCCGCATAGGTTGCAGCGACCACCCCGGCTACGAACCCTCCGGTGTGGGGACCGAAAATCGGCCCCAGGCCAACCTGCAGCAACAGAAAATCACTGCCTCCGCCCAGCACGACCAGACAGCCCAGCATGGTTAACAAACCGCAAAGGCAGAAAGACCACAGGGCGCCGAGGCTGGCGCCAAACATGCCTCCGCCAAAAGCCAGCAAGATCGCATTAACGCTCCAGGCTTCCATTTATTATCCTCCCCTCAGTAAACAGGCATGCCTTCGAAACCCCTTATTGCAATTCGCGCCACCGAGGCCCCGGATTGGGACTCGAAGGCGCGAAGGATTCCGAAGCAGCATAAAAAAAGGCGGCACCTACGCCAGAACGGAAGGTGCCGCCTTTCAGCCAGTAAGCTACATGGCGTTTTTAAACAGCTGGATGATGTCTTCCAATTTGCCGACACGCGGATTGGTTCCGGCGTTACCGTCCTGCATGGCCAGCTTGGCCATCGGCTCGATATCGGACTCCTTGACACCCAGTTGCGACAGCCCCTGAGGAATGCCAACATCCTTGGACAGGCGCACAATGGCATCGATCGCTTTTTCGGCGGCTTCCATTTTGCCGAGGCCGTCGATATTTTCCCCGAGCGCCACAGCGATATCCGCAAATTTCTCGGGATTGACCATCAGGTTGTAACGCTCGACGTGCGGCAACAGTACGGCATTGGCAATGCCATGAGGCATGTCGAGCAGGCCACCCAATTGATGCGCCATGGCATGGACATAACCGAGGCCGGCATTGTTGAACGCCATGCCGGCCAGCAACGATCCGTAAGCCATACCTTCACGAGCCTCGATATCCGCACCATTGGCAACAGCCCGGCGCAGGTACTTGCCGATAAGTTTGACAGAGTGAATTGCAACGGCATCGGTCGCCGGATTGGCATCCTTGGTCACGTAGCATTCCACAGCGTGGGTCAAGGCATCCATGCCGGTGGCTGCGGTAAGCCCGGCAGGCTTGGCCACCATCAGCTCAGGATCGTTGATGGAAACCTTCGGCAGGTTACGCCAGCTGACAATAACAAACTTGACCTTCTTGGCCGTGTTGGTAATAACGCAGTGACGTGTAACCTCACTGGCCGTACCGGCTGTCGTATTGACAGAGATAATGGGAGGCAGTTCGTTGGTCAGCAGTTCGATTCCCGCATAGTTTTCGTAAAGATCTCCGTCATGTGTTGCGGAAATACCGATGCCTTTTCCGCAATCATGGGAGCTGCCGCCACCAACCGTAACGATCATGTCGCAATTCTCAGCCTTGTAAACCTTCAGGCCTGCAGCGACATTGGTGTCTTTGGGGTTAGGCTCGACGCCGTCATAAACAGCAAATTTGATCCCGGAAGAAGTCAATGATTCTTTTACCTTGGCAACCGGACCACCCTCGAGCTTTGCAAGAAAACCATCACAAACAATCAGTGCCTTGGTGCCAAACATGGCAGCCCTGGGACCAACCTCGGCAACCGTACCCCTACCAATAAAGTTTACGCTGGGACACAAAAAGTCAGCCATTTTTTCCTCCTTCGCTGGTTGTCGTCTCTGGCCACCAACCATAGGTGGCCCCTCCTCACATGCGCTCCAGGAAAGCTTTTCTCATGTTCCCCCGAACATTGACGCCCCTTCCCCGCAAGCCGGAAAAGTTCCCCGGAACGCCTGAAACCTGTAATATTTTGAATATTTGGCTATTTTTGCTGGCGCCAAAAGTGCCATTTACGGAACACCCGGCTACCCATGCATGCGCCGCAACGCACCTTTTTCCTCTGTGGTGCCCTTGCGATGTCTCGTATACAAATACATACAATAAGACAAACGCTATTTCAACCAAATTTTTGAATGATTTGGCTATTTATTTAAAAGCCGCTGTTTTTGTTATGGTTTTAAAGCTAATTTTTTTATTTTTAAACGGCGTTTGCCATCACCGTTAAAGGGAAACTGCGCCTTTCCGCGGATTTTGCAGGGCACCCCGCCAGGCATGCAGTCCTGGCCAGACCGCCAGTATGACAAGGATAAAGAACTCCAGCATGACCGAAACATCCAAAACCTGAAACCCGTCATAATTGACCATATATATGATTTTTTCTTGACCGGGTCCATTGAAATCGATATCTTTGCCTTACCCCCGCGCAACACCGTTCTATTCCCTGCTTTCCAATGTTTTTGCGGCCGCTGGGTTACAACCCGGCGAAAGCCCGCAAAGCCCGTCTTGATCCCTGTTTTTGATTCTTTCTGGAGGTTGGAAATGAAAAGAATGTCACTTCTGCTGTGCAGTCTGGTGGCCGGATTTATTCTGTACGGCACACCCGCTCATGCGGCCGTTGTCATCGGTACGGACAATGGCTGGTCCTTCAGCACCGACGGCCTGGTAAACATGTTTGCCGCCTATGAAACCGGGGACGCCAAACCCGGTTTCGGCACTGGAATCCGCCGAGGCGGCACCATTGTTGACGACCAGGAAGGCTACCGGGAACGTATCGGCCTGGTACCCGGAATTATCGCTTTCAACATCAAGGCGCCAACCATCGGAGGACTCGACATGGCGGCTCGCATCGGGTTCTACCCGACCTACGATGCCAAGGACGTCGGCAAGTCGAAAAACTCTTTCGGCAATCAGATCGATCTGCGTGAAATCTTTTTTACCGTCGATGGCAACTTCGGACAGATGCTGGTCGGAAAAACCCTCAGCCAATTCCAGGGACAAAACCTTTTGACGGACATGACCGTCTGGGGGTATGGCGCCCAGGGCGCGCTCGACGGAGGCGGTACGCCTCTGGGCCGCATCGGCTACGGTTACGTTTATCCGCAATTCAATGCGCAGATCCGCTATACGTCGCCGGCCTATAATGGTGTCAAGGTGTCGTTGGGACTTTATGACCCGAGCGTCATTGCCGGCGCCACGGCAAAAGCGGAGGAAACCAAGCTGCCTCGCTTCGAAGGGGAATTGTCCTATGCCGGCACCTTCGAGGGCGGTTCATTCAAAGCCTGGCTGTCCGGCGTATGGCAGGAAGCCGAATTTTCCTCCGGCAGCGGCTTTGACGGTACTGTGGAAGCCAGCGGCATTGCCGGCGGAGTGCAGATTCTTTATCGGGGCTTCGATCTGGTGTTGTCAGGCTTCGACAATACGGCCATCGGCTCGGTTCTCATGCTGGACACGGACGCGCTGGATGCCGCGGGCAAGGAACGGGACAGCCAGGGCTTTATCGCCCAGTTGATGTACGGCTTCGACAACCGTTTCGGCAAAACCAAATTCGGAGTGAGCTACGGCGGCAACTACATGGATGAAACCTCGAGGGACAAGGCGGATCGCCTCGCCGGCACCGAGGTTCAGATTGAAGAACAGACCCTGTGGGTATTTGGCGTCTACCACGACATCAACCCCAACCTCAAGGTCATGGCGGAAGTCATGCTGACGGAAAACTCCTGGTTCGACAACGAGGATCAGAATACCGAACTGTTCACGGTCGGCACCTTTTTCGTCTGGTAGCCCGCCACACCACTGAACCACATGCCAAAACAAAAGCCCCTGCTTTCTGAGAGGGGCTTTTGCATAACCAAAGAAAAAAATTCACCCCTCACACTGCTAGGAGGTACAGTGCAAGGGGTGAAGAGGGAGTGGTTGGCTCCCGCATCCGTAATTCTTTCCCTTTGAATTACCCATTCACAGGGACAAAAATACGGCGATGCCACCTACCCGGAAAGGTGGCATCGCCGGAGAGAAAGCATGGCCTTTCGGCCTGCGCTTCCCTCTCTACCATTGCCCTTGCGCATCGAATTCAGACTATCACCTCGCCATCGAGCAGCCATTCCAGCGCCATGTTGGCCTGCATGGCCGCCACGATCATGACTTTCGGCGCCATCGGCGGGAAGACGGCCACATCGGTTTTTTCATCACCACAGACATAAACCTTGTCAAACAGCCGTTTCGACACCATACCGTTATTGCCGCCATACCCTCCCATGCCGCTGCCCATCACCAGCGGTTTCTGCGGAAAGGCAGCAATCCAGCTCTGCAGAAGCATGAGCTTGGCATCAACGCTGTCCAGAGCTTCCAGCAGGATATCGACATTACCGAAAATCCGCGGGATGTTCTCTTTGTCGAGGAGCCTGTTGTGCATTTCATATTCTGAAAACGGATTGACGCGCTCCAGGTTGCTTTTCAGTGCGTCAACCTTGTACATGCCTATCTGATCGCGAAAATAATATTGACGGTTAAGATTGTGCGGTTCAACCCGGTCATAGTCGGCGACCACCAGCTTGCCGACTCCTGAGCGGGCCAGGGCAACGGCAATATTTGATCCCAGCCCGCCGGCGCCGGCAACCCCGACGGTGGCTTTTTTTAACACCGGCACTACCCCCAGGGCATGCCTGGAAAAAAATTCTTTTTCCTGAAGATCCCGATGCAACAGCCTGACCTTTCCGGACACGTCATCAAAAAGGGGAATACACTATTGGCGCCACAGCCGGGGACAACGTCCTTCCTGGCCGATGCACGGCCTCAGAGACAAAACGTGCCTGCTCTGCCGCCATGCAACAAATCTCCATCATAGCCCGCCGCAACGGGCCATGATGGAGCAACACAAAGAAAGATCTTTTACCCGTTGTGAAAACAGCATAAACGGCCTCGCGTCGCGTGTCAATGAATATTTCAAATATATGGCTATTTGTCAGATAAAAAAAGTCGCCTCCTTGATGCCGCTTCGACAAGAGTACGTTTTGCAGGCGTTTGATAAAAAAGTGGCGAAGATGCGCACGGGGCAACACCTTCGCCAAGGAGGCAAGGGGCATGAAATCTCGCAAATCCCCTCCCCTTGCTTCAAAACCAAGAAACTCTCACCGCCAATGCCAAAATGGCGGCGCTGGCGCTGAATCAGCCGCCGCCAACAAAAAGATATGCTTTGACGGCTGTCCCCCTGGCGACCTGCAGGGTTTCCAGCTGCTGCTTTTGAATCACCTTCCCATCCACCCTTACCATGACGGTCGCAGGACTCAGATCATGGGCTCGCAGCAACGCGACCAGCGACATGGTTTCCCCTTCAGGGATGGCGTCGGTGCTGATAACAAACATCGACATGATGTTCTTCCTTTCCGGTTCTCGACATCTTTACCAGGGGCCCTGTCGCCCTGGGGCCCGCCAGGATTCAGCGCTGATTTTCGGTGGTGCGCTTGCCCTTGCGGTAATCATACTGGTCAAGGCCGAGCCGCTTGAGGGTTTCCGGAGTGGGGATACCCCACTCGTCCCAGTTGCGGGCGCGGTAGTAATCCCGCAGCTGGTAGCCCAGGTCGGGCACGTAATCGCCGGAGCCGCCCTGGCGGGGGCTGGCAAGGATACGCGGCGGCAGGGTGTCGTCCTTGCGGCTGACCCCCTCGCGGGTGTTGAACAGACGTTTCATATTGAAAATCCGCTCGCCGCACTCGATCCATTGCTCGTTGGTGAGGTCCCAGCCGACGATATGGTTGAGAAACTGCGTCATGGGCCCGACAGTCATACCGCCGAACACGGAGAATTTGCAGAGTTTCAGCGAATCCATCATGCTCATGAAATTCTGCATGTCGGCAACGAACTTGCCCTTTCCTTCATTGGTATAGGGGGGCATCGGGGCGTCGTAGCCGAGGTCCGCGATATTCAGGCAGCCTTCTCCCTCGAAGTCCTGGTTATAGGCCTGCATGTGGCAGGCACCCCGGTTGGAGGTGGCATAGGCAACGCCGAGACCGCCGCGGCCGCGGGGGTCATGCGCGGGGAAGTCCATGCCCTTGACGTGAACGGCGAATTCCGCACTGGCGGGGCCAACCCGCTTGATGGCTTCCAGGATGCCCTGGGAGCAGGGATCCCCGATGCCTTCGCGCAGGGCGATCTTCCTGATCATCTCGACCATGGCCAAGCCGTTGCCCCAGGTCATCTCCAGGCCATCCGTGTCGCTCTCGTCGATCATGCCATGCTCCCAGGCTTCCATAAGGAAACTGATGAGAGCGGAGGCGGAGATGGTATCGATGCCATAATCGTTGCAGAATTCCGCACCCTTGGAGATGGCTTCCACATCATCAATCAGACAGTTGGAACCGAGCATGCCAAGGGTTTCGTATTCGGGACCGCCCCCCTTCTCCATCTTGAACGCACCAGAAGGGATTTCCACGGTACGGCCGCAACCAATCAAGCAGTTGCCGCAATGGTAACGCTTTTTGAGAATGGTCTTGGCCAGGTGCTGGCCGGAAACCTTTTCAGCCTTGTCCCAATGGCCCCACAGCCAGTTCTTGATCGGCAGGTCACCGACATCGTTGAAAATTTCCACGGCGCAGGATGTACCGTAGGTGCCAAGCGGTCCATCGTAGACATCCTTGAAGTTTTCGCGGAATTTCTGAATCATTTCTTCATAAGGCTCGGGCCTGGCAATGGGGACATTCTTGCTGCCCTTGCAAGCGATCGCCTTGAGATTTTTGGAACCCATGACGGCGCCGCCGCCGCCGCGCCCCGCGGTGCGGCCCTCGCGACCATCGGTCATGATGGAGGCTATCTTGACCAATTTTTCTCCGGCCTGTCCGATGGAAATGGCCTGGGAACCTTTGCCCAGCTCTTCCTTGAGAAGCCTGTCGGTTTCAAAGGTGCCTTTACCCCACAGCTGGTCGGCTTTTTTGATCTGGATATCGTCGTCGACGATGGTGATATACACTGGCTGTTTGGCCTTGCCCTTGACCATAAGACCGTCAAGGCCGCAGGCTTTAAGGGCGCCGCCCCATTTCCCCCCGCAGTCGGATTCGAGGTAAATGCCGGTCAGGGGTCCCTTGGTAATCAGCTCCCAGCGTCCCGCCTGAGCCACCTTGGTCCCGTTGTACGGCCCGGTCATGCAGATCAGTACATTTTCCGGTCCCAGCGGATCGATACCCGCCCTGGTGTTTTCGTACAGAAGCTTGGCGCCAAGTCCGCTGCCGCCAATAAATTTTTTCAGGTCTTCTTCACTGGGCCTGAGATATTCCACTGTTTCCGTGGTCAAATCGATTACCGCGATTTTCTGCCAGTACCCACCTAACATGATTTCTCTCCCTTACTCCGATGAGTTTGCGCAATTTCGACGCATCTCCTTTCCACAAGGGAGGCCCCGCCGTTTCCAGCGAAACCCTGCCGGCCCGCCATCCTTGAGGTACACCCTTTTAGGGTGACGGGCTCGGAGACCGATAACGGTATGAAGCTTCAGGGGAGGGGGAACGTTTAGTGACCGGGGGAGTCCTGAATCAGATCCTTATACATTCCGGAAAACATTTCAAGATAATTTTTATATTATTTGGCTATTTTTTTTAACCACAACGCATTTTTATTCTGGAACTCATGGATTTCAGCCTGTTCCGGCCTCACGGATTTTTCATGGTTGAGGTATACTGCTTTCGTGCATCCTTATTCACGCAGGGGGTCGACAATGCCTCATCAACCAAAAAAAGTTTCCCAGTCACGCGTCGTGCTGGCCCAGGTCGCCATGCCGGGCGATGCGAACCCGGCCGGCAACGTCCATGGCGGCTCGATCATGAAGCTGATCGACAATGCCGCCGGGGTGGTTGCCATGCGCCACACCCGCCGCAACATCGTCACGGCATCCATTGACAGGCTCGATTTTCACTGCCCGGTGTTCGTTGGCAATCTGATCGTTCTCAAAGCCAGCATGAACCGGGTCGGGAACACATCCATGGAAGTCGGCGTCCGGGTTGAAGCCGAAAATGTCATGACCGGCGAAGTAAGGCATACGGCGTCAGCCTACCTGACCTTTGTGGCGCTGGACAGTAATGGTTGTCCAACCAAGGTGCCTGACCTGATCGTAGAGACGCAGGAAGATGAGCGCCGCCTGGCCGAGGCCCTGGCCCGCTACGCACACCGAAAACGGGACAAGCGATAAAAACGCACCGGCATATGCCCCGCGGCACCGCCGGAGATCGGCTTCCGCGGCAAGGGACAGGCCACGCAGATCAAAAAAAACTGGCATTTGGGCGCGTTTAGGCTCATGATGCCGCGGGAGCACTGCCCTAATCGAAATTTACCATCCGGAGCGCACCACCATGGAAGACATCGATCTCGACCTTCTCCATTACCTGATTTACATCGACACAGATTACATAAAAGCCGTCGTGGCCGACACGACCTATCTACCCCGAACCGTCCTCGGAGTAGGTACTTTTCTCCTGGACAACGATGGCGATATCGACCTGTTAACAGCCAAACAACAGGTAACTTTCGATAAATTCATCCGTCCGCTGCTGTTTGATGTAGCATGCCAGGGGCTTGCCGGGCCGGAAACCTGCATGGGCAACGGGCGCATCGAATCGAATCTGCTAATGCCCTGCTATCGGGACAATATCTTCCGATGCCGTGCCTGCCGCGCTGCCATCGCCTCATCCACCGCGCCATGAACCGACGGACGGCATGCCGTAACCAACACCGGGCGTTCAAACAATCGCGAGGGGCATGAAAACCGGTAGTCAATGGGACAAACACCCACGCAATCTAGGACTTTTACTCAGGAAAGCACATCATGAGCAAAGATCTGTATGTCAAAAACCTACCCGCCGAAATGACCGAGGAAGAATTGCGTAAACTGTTTTCGGTGGCAGGCAAGGTTTCCTATATCCATATGGGAACGGATACCCGAAGCGGCCAGGACCGCGTCTATGCCTATATCAAAATGGCCAGTGAAACCGAAGCCAAAGAGGCTGTTTTATGCCTTGACGAAGCCCGCATCGGCAACCGCCAGATCTCGGTGAGTATTGCCAGGGCACAAAATTCCGCGCCAGAAAAAGATACAGCCGCCCCCCAAAAAAAGGTTCCGTTCAAACCACGGGGGAAGCCCCGCAAATAAATTTTTGTCAGACACCAGTTGCAAAAAAGGGCGGGCTGCGCAGATGCGCGGCCCGCCCTTTTTACGACATTCCAGGAGAATATCCGTTTAAACGATGGCTTTCATGCCCTGCATGGCGGCACGCAGTTCCTCGCCCACTTCCTCGATGAGATGAGCACGGATCTCGGCATTGACGTCCACCAGGGTGCGGTTATCGACGCTGTTGTCCTTAACGGACAGCCCCTTGCCGATAACATCGGTGCCAACCTTGGCCATGAAATCCTGCAGCAGGGGCACACAGGCATGGCTGAAAAGGTAGCAGCCATATTCGGCAGTGTCGGAAATGACGCGGTTCATCTCGTAAAGTTTCTTGCGGGCAATGGTGTTGGCGATAAGCGGCGTTTCGTGCAGCGACTCGTAGTAAGCCGACTCGGGCTCGATGCCGGAAGAGACCATGGTTTCAAAGGCCAGCTCGACGCCGGCCTTGACCATGGCCACCATCAGGATCCCCTTGTCGAAATATTCCTGCTCGGAGATTTCACCGGCACCTTCGGTCTGCTCGAAGGCGGTCTTGCCGGTCTCCTCGCGCCAGGTCAGCAGCTTGACGTCGTCGTTGGCCCAGTCCTCCATCATGGTGCGGGAAAACTCACCGGACAGGATGTCGTCCATATGCTTCTCGAACAAGGAACGCATGATGTCCTTGAGTTCGGCGGCCAGCTCAAAGGCTACCAGCTTGGCCGGATTGGAGAGCCGGTCCATCATGGTGGTGATGCCGCCATGCTTGAGTGCCTCGGTGACGGTTTCCCAGCCATACTGAATAAGTTTGGCGGCGTAGGGTGCATCGATACCTTCGGCGACCATTTTGTCGAAGCACAGCAGGCTGCCGGCCTGCAGCATGCCGCAAAGGATGGTCTGCTCACCCATCAGGTCGGATTTGACCTCGGCAACAAAAGAGGATTCCAGTACCCCGGCGCGATCGCCACCCTGGGCGGAGCACAGGGCCTTGGCGATCTCCAGGCCGTCGCCGTTGGGATCATTCTCGCCGTGCACCGCGATCAGGGTCGGCACGCCAAAACCGCGTTTGTACTCTTCGCGCACTTCAGTGCCGGGGCATTTGGGAGCGACCATGATAACGGTCAGGTCCTTGCGAATCCGGGTCCCTTCCTCAACTATATTGAAACCGTGAGCATAACTGAACACCGCGCCCTGCTTCATCATCGGCACGACGGTGTTGACCACGCTGGTGTGCTGCTTGTCGGGGGTCAGATTCATGACGATGTCGGCGGTGGGAAGCATTTCTTCGTAGGTGCCGACGGCAAAACCGTTTTCGCTGGCGTTCAGATAGGACTGACGCTTCTGCTCGATGGCGCCTTTGCGCAGGGCATAGGAGACATCCAGACCGCTGTCGCGCATGTTGAGGCCCTGGTTGAGGCCCTGGGCACCGCAACCGACGATGACGATCTTTTTGCCTTTGACGTATTCGCAACCGTTAGTGAATTCAGAGGCTTCCATGAAACGGCAGGTGCCGAGTTCCTGCAGCTGACGACGCAGCGGCAGCGAGTTGAAATAATTCTGTCCCATCGTTGTTCTCCTTTATCCGGTGGTTTGCATGCAGGTCAAAATCGCCAGAGTCTACGGAAAAATACCTGATTTTGCCTATTGCGTAAATTGATTTGTTATGAATACAGTATTGCATATCACGCAATCTGGAGAGAGAATGGACATCCGTGAACTGGAAATCTTTCTGACGGTGGCCGACCTGCTTCATTTTGGGCGCGCCAGCCAGGCCTGCAACCTCAGTCCCTCCGCCCTGACACGCACCATCCAGCGACTTGAAGATGAAATCGAACAGCCCCTGTTCGTGCGTGACAACCGCCGTGTCGCCCTCACACCGGCAGGTGAGCGCTTCCGTGATTACGCGCGCCGGTCGGTACAGGAATGGAAGTCCTTTCGCGGCGCCGTCAAGGGCACGGAAGCCATCAGCGGCACCCTCTCTATCTACGCTTCCGTCACCGCCGTCTACAGCCTGCTGCCGCGGCTGCTCGAAGCGTTCCGCAGCGCTCACCGCGATGTGCAGCTGGAACTGAGCACCGGCGCCGCCGAGCGGGCCGTGGCGCAAGTGCAAAACGGCGAGATCGACCTGGCCGTCGCCGCCCTGCCCGATCGTCAGCAGGCACATCTCGAATTTCTGCCCATCATCAGCACGCCACTGCTGTTTATCGCCCCCAGGCAGAAGGAAGGACTGCCGCTGCCGCTGCGCGACGGTCAACTCGACCTGCGCCGCACGCCACTGGTGGTGCCCCAGAAAGGCTTGTCGCGACGGCGCCTCGACCAATGGCTCAGGACGCGGCGCATCCTGCCCAACATCACGTCGGAAGTGTCCGGCAACGAGGCCCTCATCGCCATGGTGCGTCTTGGCTGCGGCATCGGCATCGTGCCGGAGCTGGTGCTGGCGCGCAGCCCGTTCCGCGACGAAGTGCGCATCCTCGAAACGGCACCACAGCTGTCTCCCTATGTGGTGGGATTGTGCTCCACCCGCCGCAACCTGCAACGCCCGGTGGTAAGAGCCTTCTGGCAACTGGCGGAAAAACGCTCGGGGGTCAAGGTCGATTTCTAAGCGCTTTCACCCCTCGCGATTGGGAAACCTGATGATTTCTCCGGAGGGGGTTCGCAGTACGGCACTATCGCCCAGCCGCACCAGATACTCCGGCAGCAGGGGAATCTTGCCCTTGCCGCCCGGCGCATCAATGACATAATGGGGCACAGCGAGTCCCGACACCGGCCCGCGCAATGCCGCCACGATATTCAGGCCAGTCTCGATACGGGTACGAAAGTGCCCGGTGCCCGCCGCAAGGTCCATATGATGCAGATAGTAGGGGCGCACCCTTATTTTAAGCAGTCCCGCGACCAGATCGCGCATGATCTCCGGACGATCGTTGACCCCCCGCAGCAAGACCGTCTGGTTGCCCAGGGGCACGCCGGCATCGGCCAGCCGCCGGCAGGCTTCCGCCGACAATGCCGTCAATTCGCGCGGATGATTGAAATGGGTGTTGAAATACAAGGGATGGTAGCGGCGCAGCATATTGCACAGCCCTTCGGTAATTCGCTGCGGCAACGTTACGGGTACCCGACTGCCGATGCGGATGATCTCCACATGGGGGATGGCGCGCAACCGCCGCAACAGCCTTTCCAGCCGGTCATCTTCCAGCAGCAAAGGGTCGCCGCCGGACAGAATCACGTCACGGATGGCAGGGGTACGGGCGATGTATTCAAGCGCCACATCGAGAGCTTCGTCCGTTACCGTCATGGCAGCGCAACCGACCTTGCGCTTGCGGGTACAGAAGCGGCAGTATACGGCGCACTGGCCGCAGGCCAGCAGCAATACCCGGTCCGGGTAGCGGTGCACCACCAGCGGCACCGGAGACAGCCGCTCCTCGTGCAGTGGATCGGGATCGTCCAGGCAGGGCAGCAGCTCCCGCCGGTCGGGAATACACTGCAACCAGATGGCGTCTCCCGGATGGGCGATCAGCCCCAGATAATAAGGAGTGATGCGCATGGGATAGCGCTGCGCCACTTCATCAAGCGCGCCGTGCTCCACACCAAAGCGATCCCTTAAAACAGCGGGCACGGTCAAGCTTTCGATCAATTGTTTTTGCCAGATGTCCATATATGCCAAACGCCTCCACCGGCGCAGATTTACCACAGGGCGCACAGCATGTCCATGCTCCAAACCCCGAGCCGGAAACCTCACGCCTTCTCGCCTTAACCCGGTATCCATCCGCCGTTTCCGGATGGACAGCAACCTAAAACCTGTGGAATGGCGGTTGCGGGCGGAAGAAAAACGCGTGATTGGAGGTAAACAGGGGCGGCGTCCGGTTGACGATGGCCTTGATGGCCGGCGATGCCAGCAGCTCCTGCTGCAAAAACCGCCGGGCCGCCCTACGCACCGTGGCGTTTTCATCAACGGGCAGATAAAGGTCCAACGGCGGAATGTTTTCCGTCGCGCCGGCGAGGGCCGAATGCCGCGGCATGTTCATGATGGCCAGATTGAGAAAATCGATACAGTCGGCGTGGCTTTCCAGAAAATCTCTGGTAAGCCTGGCATCCTCCCGCGTTTCGCCGGGTGTTCCCAGCAACACATAGACATAGGTGGCGATGCCCGCCTGCCTGAGTTTTCGAAGTATTGCGGAAGCCGTCGCGACGCGGGTTCCCTTGCGCAGCCGGTCGAGCACCGCCTGGCTGCCGCTTTCCAGACCCAGCTGCAGCAAGCGGCAACCGCCCAGGGCGAGTCGGTCGATGAGGTCGCCCTGCAGCAGCGCCGGCTCAAAGCGCACAAAACCGTGCCATGACAGATCCTGCAATTGCTCCGCCTGAACGGCCATCGCCTGCAGTGCTGCCGGAGGGATGGCATCGTCCGTCAGATGAAAATGCCGCACCTTCCATCGTTCGGCAAGTTCGAGCAGCAGTTGAGGCAGGGCCTGTCCCGAAAAGGACCGGAAAGGATGAGTCGGGCTGGCGGCTTCGGGACAAAACAGGCAGTGCGCCCAGTAGCAGCCGCGCGACGCACTGATTGGCAGCACCGGATGCGGGGACATATATCCCGCGGGATCGAGTCCGTCGAAATCGGGAGCAAGCGCCAGTTGCGCCGGATTCGAAACGACATAGGGCTGGCCCGCCGGATTCTCAAACAGATCGCACAAGGGCTGTTCGCCGGGGCCGGTCACCAGGTGATCGAACCCCGGGAGTTGCAGGTCATTGTCTCTTAAGGCCCCCCCCCAGGAACTGATCATGCCGCCACCGGCCACCAGCGGCACGCCTGGAAAACGCTTTCGCAACAGGCCGGCCAGCTCGAAAGCCGGCAACACCTGGTGACGATAGTTGATGGACAGCGCCAGCAAAGACGGCTTATGCCGCGCCAGAGCCACCAGCAGGCTGTCGCGGAAATAATCGTGAAACAAGGTGCGGGCCTGTCCGCTCGCCAGTGTTTCCAGATCCGGCAGGGAAAATTCGGACAGCTGCCCGTGACGGTAATCACCCAGGGTGAGACGTTCATCGCCGGCAGATCCGCCATACAGGCTCAGGGCATCGTTGAGATAGCGGACCGCGGTGGCATAACGCGCGGGACTGGCGACGGCATCCGGAGAACCAAGCAGTTGCAATGCTCCGTCGGCATGGCGCAACGCCCGTTGAAGACGCGTCGAAAGATCCCGGCTGACGACAGTGGCCAGGGTGCGCGGATGCAGCAGGTAATGGTAAGCATCGCGATTGGCGTCAAAAACCCCAACCGTTATGCCCCGGGCGCGCAGGTAGGCCTGCAGGACCGCCACACCCAGCGGCGGCTCGCCAGCCTTGGCTGCGGGAGGATGAATGAGCAGCAGGGACATGGCTCAGACGCGCCGCCATCCCCGGCCGAAAAAGGTCACGGCGGCCAGCACCATCAGGCCGGCGTCGCGCCACAGGGCCGCCTGAACGGAAGTCTGAGCACCGGGCCGAAAGCAGCCGCAATCGATATCGAGGCCGCGCACCAGCAGGGATGTCAGGGCCACCATGAAAACCAGGTTCAACCCCCCGATCACCAGGGTCGCGGGCCGGAGTTTGTGCTGCACCACCAGCAACAGGCCGGCCAGCATTTCCACGTATGGCAAGGTGGACGCTACCAGAAAATTCAGCCGATACGGCAGGATTTTATAGTTGGCGATTTCGCCGGCAAATCCAGCCGGATCGAGGGCCTTGACCACGCCGGCGTATAGAAACAAGCCGCCAAGCAGCAGCCGGCAGAAATGATACAGAATCGGCCTGCGATAATTCATGGTTGTCCCTTTTCCACCGGCAGGCCGGCATCCTGCCACTCGGGCAGCCCCCCCTCGTACACCCGCACGTCCCGGTAACCGGCCGCCATCAGGCGCTGGGCCAGCAGAAAAGAATCCTCACAGCTGTAGCCGCTGCAATAGGCAACCAGCGGACGATCGAAAGGCTGTTCCCCGAGGAAGGCTTCAAGCCGCGCATTGATTTCCCCCCAGGGCAAACTGCGCGCCCCCGGAAGACGCCCCTGCAGATAAAGATCGACGTTGCGCGCATCAATCAGCAGCACCGTATCGACATCCAATTCCCGCAATTCCCCGAGGGCTATCGGCATCGGCAGCAGCTCCTGATCCGGCAGGGAACGCGCGGAAACGGCGGCAGGTGGTTGCCCGAACCATACATGCCAGAGCAACCGGCCGTTGACCGCCATGCCGACCAGGACACCGGTAGCCACGATCAGCGCGGCATCACGCAACCATTGCGCCAGATTTTCACGCGAGGGATTATTCATCGGGAGACTCGGGAAGTTCGGGCGAAAGGGCTCTGAGCATCTGCCGGAACATGTCGTTCTGCTTGCGCAGCACAGCGATGGTAGCGGCGCTTTCGGTCAACACCTCGTTCAGCTCGTCGATCTGACGCGCCTGATGGGTAAAACGAATTTCCAACCCGATCATGCGCTCTTCCAATTCCGCCAGGCGGTTCAAAAAGGTTTCATTCATGCGGATCATGCTAGCAAAACCCCCGCCATGAAGCAATACGCCTTATGACGGGAGGTGGCGACGCAACCGCCGGCATGCGCCATTTATTCTGATATGGACTTTGGCGCCGCGGACCGCTATCCTGATGTTGCCTTCACGACGTCGACAACATCGGCGGCGTGTGGGATGGTTGGATTAACCGTTGAGGTTCCACGCGCTTTTTATAGCAGCGCG
The DNA here is from genome assembly GCF_050253115.1 of Syntrophotalea sp. NCBI lineage: Bacteria > Pseudomonadati > Thermodesulfobacteriota > Desulfuromonadia > Desulfuromonadales > Syntrophotaleaceae > Syntrophotalea > Syntrophotalea sp. The sequence goes on along the minus strand of NZ_JBFWJQ010000019.1, from coordinate 12,818 downwards.
GCGCCACCAAGCTCCCTTGCCGCAGAGTCTGGGATAAGATCACAAAATCCGGAGAGGAACCGCCATCATGCACGCAGCCAAGGAGCGCATGCGCCTGCGCATTTACCTGGCTATTTTCGTTTTTGTCCTGGTTTCAGGTACCATCGGCTTCATGCTTGCCGAGCACCTGTCGGCCGTCGATGCGATCTATTTCACCATCGTGACCATCGCCACGGTCGGCTACGGTGATATTTCTCCCGTAACGCCCCTTGGCAAAACCCTTGCCGTGCTGCTGATCATCACCGGGGTAGGGACGTTCCTCAGCACCCTGGCCGCCGCCACCGAGGTTTTTCTCAGTCGCCGCGACCATCAACTGCGGCAACGCAAACTGCAGATGGTGATGGGCCTGTTTTTCAGCGAAGTGGGATGCGAGTTGTTGCGCCATTGCGCCAAAGCCGACAAACATGGCGCAGGGCTGGCCCAGAGCCTGGCGATCAGTGGCTCCTGGGCAGCACGGGATTTCGAGCAGGCGCATCGGGGACTTTCGGACCACGTCTTCGAAATCTTGCACGAGCGCCTCGATCTGCCTTCCCTGCGGACCCTGCTCCAGGCGCAGGGCCCGCTGCTGGTGCGGCTGCTGGAAAGCCCCTACCTGCTGGAACATGAAAGGTTCACCGATCTGCTCATCGCCACCCTGCACCTCAAAGAGGAACTGCAGCATCGCCAGCACTTTGAGGATCTGCCGGACAGCGACCTGCAGCACCTGGCAGGCGACGTTTGCCGTTACTACCGGCTGGCTGCCGCGCAATGGCTCGATTACGCGCAGCGACTGCTGATCCATTACCCGTTTCTGTATTCGCTGGCAGTGCGCGCCAATCCTTTTGTGCCCGAGGCAAATGCGGTGGTGCGCAGCGTGTGAAGCTGCCAATCGACTGAGAGATTACGCATCGGGCAATGACCGGCGCTGCCGCTTGCGTTCGGAATGTTGCCGCTTGGCTTGCAAACGCCTCTCTTTTGCCGCCTTGCCGGGCCTGGTGGCGATACGGCGAGGCGCTTTTCGCTGCAGAGCCGCCAGTCTTGCTGCCATCCGTTGCAGGGCCTTTTCCAGATTGGCCTGTCGGGAACGCTGTTCGGAGGCGGTAACGGTTATGCCGCTGGGCCGGTGATGGATGCGCACCGCCGTCTCGGTCTTGTTCCTGTGCTGCCCGCCCGGACCGCCGGCCTTGTAATACGTGATTTCCAGGTCATGCTTGTGCAGGGACATGTTGCCTCCGGGAATGTCTCTCCCATGTATCAACGTGCGCTTTCGAACAGGAGGACGTTCGCAATGAATCATTTTGCTCTGACAATTATAGGCCGGGATCACCCCGGCATCGTGGCCAGTGTTACGGAAATTCTTTTCCGGCTCGGATGCAATATCGCCGATTCGAGCTGTACCATTCTCGGGGGGCAGTTCGCCATGATCCTGATTCTGTCCCCCCCTGAAGGGATAGGGCCTCCGGCCTTCGAAGCGGCCTTTGATGGTCTTGAAAAAGAGGGGTTGTCGGTATTTGTTCGCAAGCTGCAACCCGGTGGCGAAACCGCGCCCCGAATCGAAGGGGAGCTTTGCATGATTTCCGTTTACGGATCGGACAAACCGGGCATTGTCTTTCCCGTAGCGAAGGCCCTGGGGGATCGACGGATCAACATCACCGATCTTAACACCAAACTGATCGGTACGGCGGATAATCCGGTGTATGTCATGATGATCGAGGCGGTGCTGCCACCCGGGTTTTCCTTCGAAGATCTTGCGGTGCTGCTCGACAAACTGAAGAAAGAGCTGCTGGTCGATATTTCCTTGAGATCCATAACCCCCGTGGAGCTGTGAGGCCATGGCGGTCAAGGATATTCTTGTCTATCCCCACCCTTTGCTCAAAACCATCTGCACCCCCGTGGAGCACAGGGATACGTCGGTCGATATCCTGATCCAGGATCTCATCGATACCATGATGGCCGCCGGCCACTCGGTCGGCGTGGCCGCGCCACAGATCGGCGTCACGCGACGCGTGCTGGTTGTCGACGTATCCCGCAGCAAGCTCGGAAAAAACGACAGCCACGGCCTGCTGACAATGATCAACCCCGAAATTCTCGAAACAGAAGGCCTCCGCTCTTCCAGGGAGGGTTGCATGAGCGTGCCCGATTATACCGGCAACGTTGAACGTGCCGAAAGCGTGGTGGTGCAGTATCGTGATCGCGATGGGCACGGACGCGCCATCCGGGCCAACGGCTTTGAAGCCACGGCGTTGCAGCATGAAATCGACCACCTCGACGGCCTGTTGTTTCTCGACCGCGTCACAAGCCTGAAAACCGACCTGTTCCGCCGCAAGAAACGCTGACTGGGCCGGCTGGAAGCCTGCGCCAGCCTCCGTCGCCCGTTACCGTACCGCCGAACCCGATAAACCCGTATTGGATCTCGGAGGTTATCCACAAACGGCACCTTTATTCCACAAGTTATTCACAATTGCTGTGGCTCTCGGGAGATATCACATCATGCCATCGGACCGTTTGCCTTCCTGTTACGAACTCGAGCAGGCCGCGCGCCTGGCCGTGCAGAATAGCTACTGCCCCTATAGCGGTTTCGCCGTAGGGGCCGCACTGCTCACCGGGCAAGGCCTTATTGTCACCGGTTGTAACATCGAAAACGCCTCCTACGGGCTGACTCTTTGCGCCGAGCGGGTCGCCCTGGCGCGAGCGGTGGCGGACGGGCACCGCCATTTCACCGAACTGCTGCTGTTTACCCCCACGATGACGCCGGTTCCGCCTTGCGGCGCCTGCCTGCAGATGCTTGCGGAGTTCGCGCCGCAACTGCGCATCACCGCCCTGTGCGATGGCGGAACAAGGCTTGTCGGGTCCCTGCCCGACTTCTTGCCGCACGCTTTCGTGTCATCGAAGGGACCCTGGCCACAGCCATCTTCTCAAGGGAGATAAAACACGTCATGCCTGCTTCTTTGACCTGCTACCATCTCGGTTTTGGCCTCGCGGATCTCGGCACCGCGCCACCGACCACCGCCCTGCTATGCGGCGCCCCGGAGCGTGCCAGACAGATCGCCCTGGCAACCGACGGCGTTTTCTGCATCAAGCCGTTGTCGGAAAATCGCGGCCTGCACAGCTATCTGGCCACCCTCGACAAGCGCCTGCCCCTGCTGGTCGCCACCAGCGGCATGGGCGCGCCGTCCCTGAGCATCGTCGTCAACGAACTGTTCGCTCTCGGCGTGCGACGCATAATTCGGGTCGGCACCTGCGGATCCATCCAGGACCATGTCAAGACGGGCAGCATCGTTATTTCTCAGGCCGCGCTTTGCCGGCAGGGCGCCGCCGACGACATCGCGCCGCCGGAATACCCGGCGACCGCGGATCCTTTCCTTACCGTGGAACTGGTCACGGCGGCGCGCAGGCTCGGACTTGACCATCATCTGGGCCTGACCGCCTCCGTGGACACCTTTTACGAAGGGCAGGAACGCTGCAACACCTCGGCCAACCCACACCTGCTGCGACGTCTGCAGGGCATCACCGAAGAATACCGCCGACTTAACATCCTCAATTACGAAATGGAGGCCGGCACCCTGTTCAAAATGGCCGGGGTTTACGGTTTTTCGGCCGGTTGTGTCTGCGGCGTGCTCGCCGATCGCGTCGCCGGCGAATCCATCGTCCCTGGTCGGAAGGACATGGCGCAGAAAAATGCCATACGCGTGGCACTGGAAGCCCTGCGCACCCCGGTCTGCTCCTGAGCCGAAACCACAGGTCGTGGGCAAAGCCGCTCCGGCGAAATACGATCCGCCCCTTGACAAACGGGGACGCGAGTGACTAAATTGAGCGCGAATTCTGATCTATGGAGGTCTTTTCGCTATGCCCATGTACGAATATCGCTGCGACGCCTGCGGTCTGGTCTTCGAGGCGCGCCAGAAATTTTCCGATGCACCGCTCAGTCAATGCCCCGAGTGCAAGGGGCCCGTGCACAAGCTCATCTCCCAATCGGCCTTCGCCCTCAAGGGCGGCGGCTGGTACAACCAGGGCTACTCATCCTCCGGCAAGCCCGCCGCCTGCAGTGCAGGGGGTACGGAAGCAAGCTGCGCCGGCTGCCCCAAAGCCGCCAGCAATGCCTGATAATCCCGCGGCCCCCGATCCTTACGGGGGCCATTTTTTATCGGCCGGCCACCTGGTTTTCATCCGGAAACGGCCCTTTTCCGCCGTGGCGGCGCCAATCCGCGGGCTTGCTTGTGATACGGGCCATCCATAGCAGTGGCAAACCGTGGTCCTTTGCCCTCCCGCAAGCGGTCAACGGACACGCCAGTCCACCCTCCCGATCAAACAGCTGCCGAAGCAGGTCCGAAAAACGATTGCCCGCCGCGGTTCTTGCCTTTACATCGCCTGCCCTTTTCCGTATATTTTCGCACGAAATCAGCCAGAATCCCGGTTGAAGGCCGGCACAGGCTTGTGTATCTTTGAATCGACAATACCACAGATAAAAATCACCATAAGCGGAATGCCTCTGTTCCGGATCAGGGTTATGAAGGGAGATCCCATGCTTTTTCCCGAGGAATTGTATTACAACGAAGACCACGTCTGGATTGAGGAAGACGGCGGACAGGCAACCATCGGCGTCACCGAATATCTGCAGGACGAGCTGGCTGAAGCCCTCTCCATCGAATTGCCCGAGGTGGGCACCGAACTTGAGATGGGTGACACCCTCGCCACCATCGAACTGCGGCAGGGCACGCTGGAAATCTATTCGCCACTGTCCGGCGAAGTGCTGGAGGCCAACCAGGACCTCACCGATTCCCCTGACTGGCTCAGTTCTTCTCCTTATGAGGATGGCTGGATCGTGCGCCTGAAGCTGGTGGAGGCAGATGAACTGGAAGACCTGATGGACGCCGACAATTATACCGAGTTTGTCCAGGGGGAGAACTGAGCCGGTTTTCCGCTTTTCTCCACCGGAGGGGACATGCGCCCGGATTCCTGCATCAGCGCCCGAAAATGTCGCGGCCCATTTCGCCCCGGGAGAGGCGGTACTGAAAATAGGCCATAATGGTGAGTTGGTCCTTGGGGAAGGATGAAGGCAGATTGCCATAGGACGCACCGCGATATACGGCGGCCACCGCTTCACGATCGAGGGTCGGATATCCGGAACTTTCCAGCACATCCGCCGTTTCGACGCTGCCATCCCTGTTGATGACGATGCGTAGCAAGCAAACCCCCGACTCCCCGCGTTCGGCCGCCTGGCGCGGGTAGTTCCAGACCTGGTAAATGTTGTCGCGGAACCGTTTGAAGAAGGACGCCAGCAGATCCTTTTCCGTATCGAGCCAGACAGCCTCGCCTTCCTGTACATCCTTGCGATATTTGTTGGCCCACCCTTTCTGCAAGCGCTCCTGCGTGGTTTTGGAAAGGCCCAGATCCAGAGCCTCGGGACTCGGGGCCGGCCCCGCGTCACCGACCGGACGCTGCGCCGGCGTGGCGGCGGGCCGGGAATCGGCGGGAGGCACAGGCCGGCGATCTTCCGGGGCATCTCCCCGCGGGGCCGTCTCCCTTGGCGCCACCCGATCCACCGGCGCCTGTCTTTGCGCCGGTTTTTGGCGGGGTTCGGCAGGCGCCGCCGGCGGGACATCGAGTTCACGCAGGCTTGGTTGCGGCGGGCGCACCTCGACCACAACGGGTTTCCGGGGGGCTGACACCCTCACCAGCCTGTCGGCCGGCACGACATACAGCAGCAGCAGATGCAGCAGCAGAGACAGGATAATGAAAACGGCCAGAAGGAGATCGTGACGGGAAGAGGAACGCATCATCGCCTTTATTTTCCCCACGCGCCGGTGGGAAAGTTGTGTTTTGCCGGGCATTATACATGAATCGCCCACCCTTTGACCAGCCGAGAATCCCGGCACGAGACACCGCGCAAGGGCCCTGCGCAGTCCTTAAAAGAGGTTGACCCCCCAGGGGGCATCAAGTATAAATGAGGCGCTCGTAACTTCTACATTCGAAGGAGGAACCCTATGCACTTAGTTGATCAGATCAAAGCTACGGCCCGCCAGAACCGCCAGGTGGTGGTTCTGCCCGAAGGTTACGACGACCGCATGATTCAGGCGGCCGGCCCGATCGTAAAAGACAACCTGGCTGATGTCGTTCTGCTTGGCGACCCCGGCGGGCTGCAGGCCAAAGCGGCCGAACTCGGCGCTTCCCTGGAAGGCGTTACCCTGCTCGACCCGAAAAATGCCCCCCAGCTCGACGCCTATGTCGATGAACTGGTAGAATTGCGCAAGAAAAAAGGCCTGACCCGAGAAGAGGCTCTTAAACTTATGACCGCCGATGACAATCTTTTCTTTGGCGCCATGATGGTACGCAAAGGCGATGCCGGCGGCTGCGTTGCCGGCGCCTTCAATACCACCGGCAACGTTTTGCGCGCCGCATTTCAGGTCATCGGTCCCGCACCTGGCATGAAAACCGTTTCTTCCTGTTTCATCATGGTCACCAAAACCCCCGAGTTTGGCGAAAACGGTTCCCTGATCTTTGCTGACTGTGCCGTCAATCCCAACCCCGACGCACGCGCACTGGCCGAAATCGCCGTCGCCACGGCACGCAGCTGCAAAAGCTTTCTTGGCGTCGATGCCCGGGTGGCCATGCTGTCCTTCTCCACCAAAGGCAGCGCCAAACATGAAGACCCGGACAAAGTCATCGAAGCGCTGGCCATTGCCAGGGAAATGGCGCCGGAACTGCAGATTGATGGGGAACTGCAGGCCGACGCCGCCCTGGTGCCCAAAGTCGGAGCCAGCAAAGCCCCCGGCTCCACCGTCGCCGGCAAGGCCAACACCCTTGTCTTCCCCGACCTCGACGCCGGCAACATCGGCTACAAGCTGGTTCAGCGCCTGGCCGGCGCCGAAGCCGTGGGTCCCATTATCCAGGGACTGGCCAAGCCGGTCAACGACCTGTCACGCGGCTGCTCGGTGGATGACATCATCAGCGTCACCGCCATCACCGCCGTGCAGGCCCAGGGCTGAGCATCGACGAACATCGCGCATAAAAAAAGGCCGGCGAATCAATCCGCCGGCCTTTTTTTGTCCGCATCCTTCAAGCACAGATTACTTGCGCACGTAATCCCTGGATTTGAAGGTGTAATCGAAGCTCATGTGATCGCTGTAGGAGTTTTCCAGAATACCGACCACGTCTTCGGTAAAAACAAGTTCTTCATCGGTAGGTATGACGAACACCTTGACCGGCGAGTCGGAAGTGGAGATTTCCACTTCGGCTTTTTTGGTGCGGGTCTTGAGGTTCTTTTCCTTGTCGATCTTGACCCCCAGCGCCTCGAGGCCTTCCAGCGCCTGCTGGCGGATTTCGGCTCCCATCTCGCCGACACCGGCAGTAAAGACAATGGCATCGACCTTGCCGAGCACTGCCATGTAGGAACCGACATATTTTTTAATGCGATAAGCTTCGATATCGTGCGCCAGTTTGCAGCGCTTGTCTCCAGCCTTGATCCCTTCGCCGATATCGCGGCGATCGGTATACTTGCCGGTAATGCCGAGCAAGCCGGACTTTTTGTTCAGAATGCTGTCCATCTCCTTGGCGGTGTAGCCCTCGCGCTCCATGATGAAGGTAGGGATGGCGGGATCGATATCGCCGCAACGGGTACCCATGACAGCGCCTTCGAGAGGTGTAAGGCCCATGCTGGTATCGACGCAGACGCCACCGCGAATCGCAGCGTGGGAAGCGCCGTTGCCGATGTGCAGGGTAATGATGTTGCAGTCCTTGGCATCTTTCCCGAGCAGCACGGCAGCCCGTTTGGATACATACAGATGGGACGTGCCGTGGAAACCGTAGCGGCGCACGCTGTGTTTTTCATACCACTCATAGGGCAGCGGGTAGATATAGGCTTCCTGTGGCATGGTCTGGTGAAAGGCCGTATCGAAAATCGCCACGTGCGGAACCTCGGGCAAAACTTTTTGGGCGGCCACAATGCCCATGATGTTGGGCGGATTGTGCAGCGGAGCAAGGTGCTGAACATCCTTGATCCCCTGGAGAACCTCTTCGTCGATAAGTACCGAACTGGCGAATTTTTCGCCGCCATGCACGACGCGATGACCCACGGCGGATATTTCGCTCATCGATTTAACCACGCCAGTCTTATCACCGGTCAGGGTCTTGATGATCAGCTCGATAGCGACGGTGTGGTTGGGGCAATCGTGTTCGCTCTTGTAATCCTCCCGACCGGGAACCTCGTGCGAGATAAAGGAATCGCCGATACCGACCCGTTCGACGACGCCCTTGGCGATAATCTCCTTCTTGTTCCAGTTGTAGAGCTGGTATTTTACCGATGAACTGCCGCAATTGAGTGCGAGGATATCCATAGAACCTGCTTACCTCCTATTAAAGTGTTACGGGCGGAAAAGCCGGCACCTTTCCGCCCATCGGATGGACTGGACAAACGGATAAATACTATAAGATGGCAATTGCAAATGCAAGGTCTTTGTCGGCGACGTCTTTTGCATCATTTAGGGTGGACAACCAGTAAAAAGGTGTTGTAGAATCCGCCCGAAGTATCGAGAATAAAAGCAGCAAGTGATTCTAAAGCAAAGGAGGTGAATACCTTGGCTCATACCATCACTGACGATTGCATTAACTGCGGTGCTTGTGACGACAGCTGCCCCATCGGCGCTATCGAAGAAAAAGGCGACAAACGCGTTATCGACGCTGACGCCTGCACCGACTGTGGCGCCTGTGTCGACGCATGCCCCGTTGACGCCATCAAGGCCGACTAAGCAGTCAAAAACATGACGGGCGGGAGCATCCGGACAACAGGAAGCTCCCGCCTTTCTTGTACCTTCCCGCACCCGTCATCCCGAGACAAGAAAGGGACGGCACTATGCCCGGTTTCTGGGAACTGACCCTGATCCTGATCATCATTGTGCTGTTGTTCGGCGCACGCAAGTTGCCGGAGATAGGTGCCAGCCTGGGAAAAGGGCTTACCGCCTTCCAGAAAAGCCTGCGCGGCACCCCCGACGACGACCCTGACAACGACCACACCGACAATCTCCCCCCGGAAGATCGGCATTGAAAAAGCCCCGGCTGCCTGAATTCGGCAAGACAGGGATCGCGCCCGCCAGGCCGGCCCCTACCGGGAAGCCGGTTTGGAATCGATGACCTCCACCGAAAACTCACTCAGCCCTTCCGGCAGGTTGCGGAACACGATGGTGAAGGGAACGGCCTTGCCGGCGGGAACATTAAGGTTGCTCAGAGAATCCCCGAACTGATTGTTCATCCGCTCGGCAATCCTGTCAAACGGCAAAGTTTCCAGCTCGCCGGCATCGATGGGATTGCCACAGAACACCGTCTGCTGCTGCAGCGGTGCCCCCTTGGCATCGAACAGAACCCCCTTGACGGCGATTGCCGAGCGTGATTCCCGATAATCGTTAACCGCCTCGCCCTGAATCACGAACAGCCGCCCAGCCCGCCGGTTCTGCAAAAAACCGCCATTCAATCCCAGCGTGCGGATCTGGCCGCTTTCCGTTGCCTCCGGCTGTGATCGCATCAGGGCATGCAGCCGCTCCAGCCGCATCAAAGAACCGAGCAGATCCTTCTTCCAGGCAAAGTAGCCGCCGGCTGCCCCCCCGACCAACAACAATAAAAAAAGCAGGGACAACCCTGTGCCTTTTGATTTTCGCCGGACCGGAACCCTGGCGGGAGGTGGCAGCGAGGGTTTGCCCTCCGAGCTTGCAGGAGGAGCGAACAGCCCGGCGTCACCGTCTTCCACCTCATGATCCGCCGCCCCCGCATGGAGCCCGGCCAAAGGCGACCTTGCAGCCCCTCCCGCAGCAACGGAATCCGGTGATAATTCAGAAGACGGATCCTCAACCGGCGCCTTGGTGGGTTCTGCAAAATAATCCTGCGAGTCGCCACCTTCCTCGTCCAGGGGAAAACTGCCGTCCTCAAAAGAAAATGCCTCCCCTTCATCTGCTGCCGTTTCGAACAGCGCATCGGACTTCAATTCACCGTCCTCGTCGAAAGCAGCAAAATCGAAGGCTGAATCCTCCGAAAACTCGTTCTCCAAGGTCGGATCTCCGGACAGGGAGCTGACATCGTCCCAGGATTCGCCAAAGTCGAATTCATGAAAGGCAGAGCCGCCCGTTTCAGAAAGCGCCTGGTCCCGTTCTTTGTCCGCGGAAGCGGCGGAAGGCATGGCGACATCACCAGGCCCGGTGGCGGCAGCCGAGGTTTCGTCCAACTCGGGCATAACCGTAAAAACCTTCTGACACCTGGAACAGCGGACTTTGGTGCCGGAAGGTTTCAATTTGTCATCCGCCAGCCGAAAACGGCTGACACATTCGGGACACTCCACAATCATAACGGCCTCCCCTCACCCGCAGATGACGGATCTTCAAAAATATACAGTTCAGGCAGTTCGCGATAGCGCTCCTGATAATCGAGCCCGTAACCGACCACAAACCCCTCCTCCAACGTCATGCCGACATAATCCGCTTCAATGGGGACTTTTCGATCGATGCGCTTGTCCAGCAACGTACAAACCTTCAGGGAGCGCGGCTGACGCTCCAGCAGGCGATGAAACAGCGACTGCAGGGTATATCCCGTATCGATGATATCCTCGACAATAAGGACCTCACGATCGGTTACGGAAAACTCCAGATCCTTGCGCATCTCGACAATGCCGGATGAAACCGTTTCGCAGCCATAACTGGCCATGCGCACGAAATCGACCAGCAGCGGGCAGGAAATGGCACGCGCCAGATCGGCAAAAAACAGAAAAGAGCCTTTCAGAACGCAAACCAGCAGAATTTCCCGATTCTGGTAATCCCGGTCGATCTCTCCCCCAAGCCTGCACACCTGCTCGGCGATCTGGTCCCGGGTGTAGAGAGTTTTAAAGTTTTTACGCATGAACTATTCCCAATGAGTTGAAAACCCTTTTCAAGTCCGCATGTTATAGCAACACTCAAAGGGGCTGTCAAACCCAATGCAACCGCCGGCAAGCGCCTGCAAACCAGTATCCCCCGGGGAGGGGGCTGGTTTGAAACTTCAAATAGTGCTATAAAGAACAGTCGGCGCCAACCGCATCTTGGGGCCGGCTGGAACTTTCAAATCTGCTCAGGAGATTTTTTATGAAAACACCGCACACGTTTTTTCTGGCCATTTTTTGTCTGGCTCTTCTCCCGGCGCCGGCACTGGCCGCTCCGCAGATCTTCATCTCCGACCCCGCTTTCCAGTTCGGAACGATCGCCGAAGGCGACAGATTGGAGCATGTTTTTACTTTTGCCAACCGCGGCGACCAGACCCTGTCCATTGAACGCGTGCGATCAACGTGCGGATGCACCGGCACATTGCTGTCCAGCAGGGAAATCCTCCCCGGAAAATCGGGAGAGGTAAGAATCACTTTCAATTCCAACGGCATGCGGGGCCCGATTACCAAATGGGTGTACATCTACAGCAACGATCCCGCCACCCCGAAAGCGGCACTGCGGATTGCGGGGTTGGTCAAACCCGAAATCGACATACAACCCGACCGGTTGCAGCTTACCAACATGCGACCCGGCGAAAAACGCCAGGCAGACATCACCCTTACCAACAACGGCGAACGCACCATTTTTCTGTCCAACCTTGCCACCATGCCCGCTTCGTTATCGGCAAGTCTCAGCCAGACCAGGCTGGCACCCGGCGCTTCGGCCCGCATCCGGGCAACCCTGACACTGCCTGCCGAAAAAAGCCGCCAAAACGGCTACATCACCCTCTCGACAAGCAGTCCCCGCAGCCCGAAACTGCGCATTTCAGTGTTTGGCGTCGGACGCGAACGGACGCCCTGACCAACAGGCGAGCACCCTGCAAACCACTGCTTCGCAGGGAGTAAAACACACACTCCTGCGCCTGGCGGACAAAAAGGCTGCAAATTGACGTTGCATTTCCTCGAAGGATGAGTTATATAGTTGAGTCCGCGCGCGATTAGCTCAGCTGGATAGAGCGTTGGCCTCCGGAGCCAAAGGTCACAAGTTCGAATCTTGTATCGCGCGCCAAAATTTCAAGGGATTTCCGACACTTACTTGAATATCGGAAATCCCTTTTTGTTTTCCAAAAACCCGTTCTGTCACATTGAGTGTGACAGATTTGTGCCAAAACCAACTATGTCCGTCAATCCTGGCCAGCCTTTCTGTGACCCAATTGCGACGAGACCGAACAAATCTGTTTAAAAAAGAGGGGCAGTATTCCGGGGCAGGCCAAAAAACTCCCTGATCTCGTTTTCTATTTTTCTTTCCCGTTCATTCTTCAGCACATCAATCTCCAAAGATGCAAGGGAAGGTCTGAAAAAGGGTGAACCCGGCAGGCATCTGAGGTGATAGAACCACTCCTCCCCATCTTCTTCTGCAGCCATGGGAGAATTCGCCCATAGCCGATATTTTTCCATCAGGTCTTCGTCAGTGCAATACAGCCCCAAGTCTTCTTCCGGAATTTCATTACAAATGCTATTTTTGCTTTGAAACAAATGTGGAAAAGGTGCCTCTTCCTCAAGGGGCAAAATGTTTGCCACCTCGGCTGGCACTAATGTCCGTAAAGGCCAGGCAATCTCATCTCGGCTCAATCCTTCCTGCAAAAAATAGCTATCGATAACCCCCCAATAAGCTGCCTTTTCAGGCAAGGAGCCATCCCCCGGCAGACGTTTCCAGAACTTTTTCTCCATTTTGGCACATCGTTCTACACTATCTTTCCTCAAGGTACACTTAGAGCTTGGCCAAAACCATACTGGAGATAACTGCATTTGTCCTGCAGGAGTCAGAATCCAACCGACCGGCGGATGGCCTTCCTTTTCGAGAGAT
>NZ_JBFWJQ010000018.1:14491-32997 GCF_050253115.1 Syntrophotalea sp. | reverse complement strand
GATCATCGAAAAAGCGGCGGTTGGCGATGCCGGTCAGGCCGTCGGTCAGGGACAGACTTGCAAGTTTGCGGTTCGCTTCGTCCAGCTGCCGGGTACGACGCGCTACCAGCGCCTCGACGGCTGCGGTGTGCCGGGCCATCAGCCACATATACAGTGGCAGCGCCAGGGCAACCACGAGGCCGGCCAGCACGAACATCCATGGCACCACGCTCCGCCGGCTTTGAAAGTAGCCGCCGGTCGGTAGGGCCAGCAGCCGCCAGCGCATGTTGCCGAGGAGCTTGAGATCCCGCGCAAAGGACACGTCCGCGGGACGGTCCGAATGCGGCTGCTGCTGATAAGCGAACAGTTCGGTGTGGCCTCCGATGGGGTCCATGTTGACCAGGCTCGCCATAAAAAGCGACCGGAAGTCCGACCAGTCGGCGCGTTGGAGCAGCGTGGCGAAATCGAACAGGCCGACCATGACGCCGCGCAGCCGGTCCCGCCGGTTCACTGCACCGGGCGAGTGAGCTTCGTAGACGGGCAGAATTCCGAGCAATCCCTCGTTTAGCTGCGGCCAGACAGTCAGGCCGGCATGGCCAGCCACCAGGACCGAGCCCTGCGCCGGTAAAGCGTCAAGCAGGCGTAAAAAGGCCGGGTCTCCGCCCAGGTCCAGCCCGATCAGCGGTTCCTGTGGAAAGGTGGTTTTCACGTGCAGGATGGGATAATGGGCACGACGCGAAGGGGCCACCCGCGGTTGGCCCTGCGCAGAGAGTTCGAACAGGCAAAAGGTCGGGTCTTCGGCCCGTATCGAGGCTTCGAAGGCTGCACGCTGCGGTGCCTCAATATAAGGGACCCACACCAATGCGCGAATCCCCGGATGCCGTGCGATGGCCTCTTCGGCTGCGGCGTGAAACTCTTTTTTTTCCACCTGCCGGGAGGCGATGAAAAGGTTTTTAAAGGCGAACAGCACTTCCAGGTTCAGGTGCAGCTCCCGCTCCAGGTCCACCGCCCTGGCGTCGAGTTCATGCTGAAAATCGGAGCGCAGTTCGCGCTGTTCGAGGTGGCGCAGGCGCAAGGGAGCAAGTACCGCCAGGCTCATGCCCAGCAGTACGGTCAGCACCATCGTGAAACGCAACCCCTTGCTCATCTACCTGCCCGTTCTTATCGCTAGCGGTGTCAGTCGCGTCTTGCGGCAAATCGCGCCACAAGAATGCCGAGTTCATAAAGGACAACAAAAGGACCGGCGATCGCTGTCTGGGAAATGATGTCGGGGGGCGTCAGGATGGCGCCGATGACAAACGCCAGCAGCACCGCCAGGCGGCGCCGGCGCGCGAGCCAGATATGATCGACCAGGCCGAGACGGGCCAGGAAAAAGATAATGATCGGCAGCTCGAAGATCAGCCCAAAGGCCAGCAGCAGACGACAGGAAAGGGAAAGGTATCCGCCCATGGACAGCATGGCGCTGATGTTGCCGATGCCGGTGCCGTAGCCGATGAGAAAACGAAACACCATGGGAAAGGCAAAGCCGAAGCCAAACCAGGTGCCGATAGCGAAGCACGCGCTGCTGGCCACGACAAAGGGTACCGCCAGACGTTTTTCGCCAGGATAAAGCCCAGGCGCGACAAACGCCCATAGCTGCCAGAAAATCACCGGCAGGCTGGCAAGCAGGCCGGCCATGGCCGCCAGTTTCACATAGGTGAAGAAAGGTTCGGTCGCCTGGATAAAAACCAGGGAACTCCCGGCCGGCAGCGCCTGACGCAAAGGGGCGGAAATGATCTGGAACAAGGTCTCGGCAAAGACATAACAGATCACTGTGGCAAGCAGCCAGGCACCGCCCGACCAAATCAGACGGCGCCGCAACTCTTCAAGATGACTGACCAGGGGTTGATCAACCATGACCGGGTGAGGAATCCTTCGGCGGGCGGGGTGCATCGGAAGTGTCGCTCAAGGCGACCGGTTGGTCGACAGTGCTTTCGGGCGGCGTTTGTTGGACAGTAAACGCATCGTCCGCTTCTTCATGCAATTCGCGGGTGGCGCGCTTGAATTCGGCCAGCCCCTTGCCCAGGCCTCGGGCCAGCTCCGGAAGGCGTCGTGGCCCGAGAATGATCAGGGCCAGGGCCAAAATGAGCAGCAGTTCGGTGGGACCGATATTGAACATGCGGGAAACCTCTTTTCTTGGTCACGAAAGTCGAAAGTAGCCGATTTATCGGCGCAACCTGACAATAGCCGCAAACGCTCCGGCTGTCAAGAGAGTCGAAGCGGTAAAGGTTTGACAAACAAGGGGTTTTACACTATGATGCGCCCCATTATAACAGTGTTTACCCCCCTGAAGGAAAGGGCTGCGAATGGAATCGGGACAACTCAAGGATGAAATCCGGCGTCTGGCCAAAGAGCGCAACGCGCTGATCATGGCGCATTTCTACCAGCGTGACGAAATTCAGGAGATTGCCGACGTGGCCGGTGACTCGCTGGCCATGGCGATCGAGGCGGCGCACACCGACCGACAGGTGATTGTTTTGTGTGGTGTGCATTTTATGGCGGAGAGCGCCGCCATTCTGGCACCGGGCAAAACCGTGTTGTTGCCCCGCAGCGACGCCGGATGCCCCATGGCCGACATGGTCGAGGTGGATGCATTGCGGGCCATGAAAGCCCGACTTCCCGGCCGTCCGGTGGTGACCTACGTAAACTCGAGCGCCGCGGTCAAGGCCGAGAGCGACATCTGTTGTACCAGCGCCAACGCCGTGGCGGTGGTCAATTCACTGGATGCGGCCGAGGTCATCCTGGTTCCGGATCGCAATCTGGGCCGTTACATTGCCGCGAACACCGACAAAAAGTGCTATTTCTGGGAAGGCTACTGTCCGCATCACGACCAGGTGCCCGAGGAAGACGTGCTGGCCGCCAAACAGGCCCATCCCGACGCCTTGTTCCTGGCGCATCCGGAATGCCGGCCGCAGATCCTGGCGATGGCCGATCATGTGGCCTCCACCAGCGGCATGATCGATTATGTTCGCAAAAGCCCGGCGAAAAAATTCATTCTCGGCACGGAGCAGGGTATCCTTTACCGGTTGCGCAAGGAAAACCCCGACAAGCAGTTCATCATGCCCAACAGTCTGCTCTTCTGCAAAACCATGAAATACATCACTCTCGAGGATGTGCTGGCTTGCCTGCAATCCATGTCGCCGAGGGTAACGGTTCCCCCGGAAACCGCCGACAAGGCCCGCCGGGCGCTGGAGCGCATGCTGGCGGTGCCGCGTGACTGAGCAAACCGATACATTTTTTTTACGGGACGGGGCGCAGTTGCAGCGCCCCTCTCTTTTTGAAGCATGAAACCTGCTGACCTCCATATGGACCGGCATCCGGCCCTGGAAGAATTATCTCGCGCCCTGAACGATGTGCCCCGTGCCGAGCTGCTCGGCATGACCGGCAGCAGCAGCGCCTTTGTGCTGGCGCGTCTGCTGGCCGATAGCCCTGAGCCGCTACTGATTCTTGCCGCCAGCCCTGAACAGGCCACCCGCATGGCGGCCGATCTTGGTTTCTACCTCGGCAATCCCGGCCAGGTTGTCTGCCTCCCGCATTGGGAAATGCGTCCCTATGAAGCCCTGCTGCCTCATCCAGGGGTGGAGGCAGCACGACTGGCGGCGCTGGCGGTCCTCGCCGACGGGCGTGCCCGGGCTCTGGTGCTGACCGTGCGCTCAGCCATGCAACGGGTTATGCCGCGTCCCATTCTGGCCCGCTTGCGCGGCTGCCTGCGGGAAAACGAGCACCATCCCCGGGAAACGCTGTTGTCGCGCCTTGCCGACCTTGGTTACCATCCCGTACCGCTGGTCGAGGATCCCGGCACCTTTTCGGTGCGCGGCGATCTTCTGGATCTTTTTCCCCCGGCTTCCAGGGAACCGGTGCGCATCGAGTTTTTCGGTGACCAGATCGAGCGCATGCGCCCCTTCGATCCGATCAGCCAACGTTCGCGCGGCGAGAAAATCCCGGCGCTGGAACTGCTGCCCGCGCGGGAAATGATCCTGGCCGGCGAGTACCTGGACAATTTCGCGCGCAACCTCAAGCAGCGCGCCGACAGTCTGGGGCTTGCCCGCCCCCTCAGAGAAGCCCTTCTGGAAGAGGCGCGCGAGGGCTTGCTGGGACCGGGGCACAGCTTTCTTATGCCGCTGTGCTACAACGGTCTGGACAGTATCTTTGATTATTCGCTGCCCGGCGGACGGCTGGTGTGCCTCGATCCGTCGGCCATCGCCCAGGAGAAAGACCATCTCGACGATGAGGTTCGCGAGGGCGAAGCCCGTCTGGCGGACCGCGGCGAACTGTACCTGCCGGGAGAGGCTCTGTACCTGACAGGCGATGAGATGGATCGTCGGTTGCGGGGCATGCCACGTCTCGACATCCCTTCCATGCGGCTGTATCACCTGGAAGAGGCGCCTGTGCAGCTGGTGTTTCGCACCGATGGCAACGCCGACCTGCGCAGCCGGCAACAGCAGGATGGCGGCCTCGCCGCGCAGCTGGCCGACCGCATACTCGCCTGGCAACAGGACGCCTGGCGCCTGCTGCTGGTCTGTCATCAACAGGGGCAGGCCGATCGCCTGCGGTCCCTGCTGGCGGGTCGCGGTCTGGATCTGCCGCTGCTGCCGGATGTTGCGGTTTCCGCTCTGCGGCCCGGGCACCCGGTGATTACCCTGGGCGATCTGTCTGTTGGCTTCCGTCTGCCTGAGGAACGGCTTGCGGTGGTCACCGAAGAAGAGATTTTCGGCCAGCGCACCCGCCGCAGCGGGGCCGCCGAGGCGCGGGCCAAAGCGCGCCTGTCCTCTCTGGCCGAACTGCGCGAAGGTGATCTGGTGGTGCATGCCGATCACGGAATCGGTCGCTACCAGGGGTTGCGGCATCTGTGCCTGCAGGGAGCCGAGGGGGATTTCCTGCACCTGGAATATGCCGGCAAGGACCGCCTGTATCTGCCGGTGGAGCGCATCGAGAAGATTCAGAAGTATGTCGGGGTTGAGGGTGCCGCGCCGCGCCTTGACCGCATGGGCGGAGGCGCCTGGGAAAAAGCCAGGCTCAAGGCCCGCGCGGCGGTCGAGGAGCTGGCCCGCGAACTGCTGCAGATCTACGCACGGCGCGAAATGCACGAGGGCTTCCGTTTTTCGCCACCGGATGCCATGTTCCGGGAATTCGAGGCCGCTTTTCCTTACGAGGAAACCCCCGATCAGCTGGCTGCGATCAACGAGGTGCTGGCGGATATGCAGGCGCCGCGCCCCATGGACCGGGTCATCTGTGGGGACGTCGGCTACGGAAAGACCGAAGTCGCCATCCGCGCCGCCTACAAAGCGGCACTGGACGGTAAACAGGTCGCGGTGCTGGTGCCAACCACGATTCTGGCCCGCCAGCATGGCCAGACCTTCGCCGAGCGCCTGGAAAATGCGCCGGTTTCCGTCGCTTCCCTGTCGCGGCTGAACAGCGCCGCCGACCAGAAACAGATTCTGGCGCGGACCGCCGACGGCAAGATCGATATCCTCATCGGCACGCACCGGCTGCTGCAGCGCGATGTGCGCTTTAAAAACCTGGGGTTGCTGATTGTCGACGAGGAGCAGCGTTTCGGCGTCACTCACAAAGAGAGGCTGAAAAAACTTCGGGCCGAAGTCGATCTGCTGACATTGACCGCTACCCCTATTCCCAGAACCCTGCATATGAGCCTGCTGGGGCTGCGCGATCTGTCGGTCATCGATACGCCGCCTGTCGACCGCCAGGCGATCCGCACCTATGTCAGCCGTTTCGACGACGACCTGATCCGTCAGGCGATCCTCAACGAGCTGCGCCGCGGCGGCCAGGTGTTCTTCGTTCATAACCGCGTCCAGAGCATCGGTGCCATGGCCGAATTTCTCCAGAATCTGGTTCCCGAGGCGAAAATCGCCGTCGGCCACGGCCAGATGACCGAAAAGGCACTGGAAACGGTCATGATGGATTTTATTGAAGGCAGGACCAACGTGCTGGTCTGCAGCACCATCATTGAAAACGGCCTGGACATTCCGCGGGTCAACACCATTATCGTCAACCGGGCCGACTGTTTTGGTCTGGCGCAGCTTTATCAGTTGCGCGGCCGGGTCGGACGTTCCCATGTCCGCGCCTATGCCTATCTGCTGATCCCCGGAGAAAGCGCCCTGACCCATGAGGCCCGCGAGCGGCTGCGGGTGCTCACCGAACTGACCGAACTCGGTGCCGGATTCCGCATCGCCAGCCACGATCTGGAACTGCGTGGCGCCGGCGACCTGCTCGGTCCCAAACAATCCGGACAGATTGCCGCCATCGGTTTCGAGATGTATGCCGAACTGCTGGAGGACACTATCGCCGAACTCAAGGGCCAGCAGCGCGAAAACCGCATCGATCCGGAAATCCGCCTTGGCCTGTCCGCGTTTTTTCCGGAAAAATATCTTCCCGATCCCAACCAGCGGCTGGTGTTTTACAAGCAATTGGCCTGCGCCGAGGATGAAGCTTCGCTCTACGCCCTGGCCGATGAACTGCGCGACCGTTTCGGAGCTTTGCCCGACCCGGCTTTGCTGCTTCTGGAGGTCATGAAGTTGCGGGTCATGCTCAAGCAGCTGCGCATTCTCTCCGCCGATTATGACGGGCACTCTCTGACTCTGGCTTTTGCGGAAGACACCCCTGTGGCTCCTGAAAAAATCATCGCCTTGCTGGATCGGGATGCCAGAAAATACAGCTTTTCACCCGATTTCCGTCTTGCGGTACGGCTCGGGCGAATCCCTGCCGAGGGGGCTCTCGATGAAGCCAGAAAGGCGTTGCATGGCCTTGTTTAGCTATGTTAGCGTTTGCAGCCTGATGCGCTCCGGGTCATGCCGGTCGCCCTTTCCCTGTCGGATGAGCCGATGAAATCTGTTGCATTTGCCAGGCACGCCGTTCGCGGGAATCCCTGCCGGGGGTTTTACGCCCTTGCCCTGTTGTTTTTTTTGCTGCCGGCGGCCTGCAGCAGTCCGGAAAAGCTGCCTTCCCAGGTGCTGTTGACGGTTAACGACCGCACGGTTTCGCTGGAGCGGTTTCAGCATGAGTTCGAGCAGCTTCTGCCCAGGGACCGCGCTCTTCCGGAACAGGAGGAGCAGGCCCTGAGACGATCCTTTCTGGCGCAACTGATCGACCACCAGTTGCTACTGGGCGAAGCCGCCAACCTGCATCTGAGCGTTTCCGCCCGGGAGTTGGGGAAAGCGGTGCAAAACCATCTTGGTCAATATCCGCCCGGCGAATTTGAACGGACACTGGCCAAAAAGGGTCTTTCGGCCGATGCGTGGAAACAGTTGCTGCAGGAAGAGCTGCTGGTCGAAAAAGTGCTGCAGCGGATGATCAGAGACAAGATCAAGGTCGACGAAACAGACATTTCCGCTTACTTCGAGGCCAACCGGCAGAGTTTTTCACGTCCCGAACAGGTAAGGGCCCGGCAGATTACCGTTGCGGATGAGACCCAGGGTCGCAAGGTCCTCGGGATGTTGCACCAGGGCCTGCCTTTTGACGAAGCGGCGCGTCGTTATTCCGTTTCCCCCGATGCCGCACAGGGCGGAGATCTCGGGCTTTTCGCACGGGGTGAAATGCCCGAAGCATTTGATGCCGCGGTATTCGGTCTGCCTGTTGGTCATGTCAGCGATCTGGTCAAAACCGAGTATGGCTACCACATTTTCCTGGTCGAGGCGCATCGGCCCCCTTCGCAGCCCGCGCTGGAAACGGTACGCCAGGAGATCGTCGCCCTGCTGAGTCGGCAACAGGAAGAACGTCTGTATCAGGAATGGCTGCAGACCCTGCGGCAAAAGGCCTCTATTGAAGTCGACTGGGCCTTGTTGTAACCTGTTTTCTGCTGAATCTTCCGAAACAAGACACCCTGAACCCATTGCGAGGAACGGCACTCATGAAACATTTTTTTCTTATAGCCGCCGCGCTGATGCTGGCCGCTACGCCGCTGGCGGCCGAAACCATCAGCCGCATTGCCGCGATTGTCAACCAGGACATCATCACCACCGCCCAGCTTGATCGGGAAGTCGACACTCTGCTCGCCGCCGAGGGCCAGGACGAGGTTTCGGCAACCCAGAGGGACGCGCTGCGCGGCAAGATCCTCGACAAAATGATCGAGGATCTGCTGCTTCGCCAGCGCATCGAAAAGCTCGGCCTGCAGGTCTCGGAGCAGGACATAGAGCAGGCGATCAACGATGTTCAGGCACAGAACAATATCACCCGCGAACAACTCCAGGAGGCGCTGGTCGCCCAGGGAATGACGTTTGAGACATATCGCGAGCGCCTGCGCCAGCAGTTGCTCAATTTCAAGCTTGTCGGCCGGGAGATCCAGGGCCAGGTCGAGGTCACCAATGCGGAAATGCGCGATTACTATCGCGCCCATATGGAGGATTTTCGCACCGAACCCTATATCCGCCTGAGCCGCATGACCTTCCGACTCACCGCCGGGCACGGTTTCGCGGAGGTCGAGGCCATGCGCGGCAGGGCCGAAGCGGCCCGCAACGAGCTGCTTGAGGGGAAGGATTTCCATGAGATCCTGATGCAGCATGCCACGACCCCCGGGGTGGATGGCGGCGATATGGGGGAGATCCCCGAAGGCACCCTGAGCGACAGCTTTAACCGGGCAGTCAGTGACCTTTCGGCTGGCCAGGTTTCCGGCGTCATCGAAACCGCCGAGGGATTCCATATCCTGCGCCTGGAAGAACGCAGCACCGGCGAAACCCGCACCTTCGAATCGGTCAGGGACCAGATCAGAGACAAGCTGCTGGAAGACAAACGCGCCTCGGCCCTTTCCGAGTGGACCCGGAATCTGCGTGACAGTGCCGATATCGAGAAACGTCTGTGAGCGTCATGCGCCAGCCCTTGATCCTGACCATGGGCGATCCGACGGGTGTCGGTCCGGAAATTATCGCGAGGGCCTGGCTCGAAGGTCATTTCGAGACGGTAAATCGTCCCCTGCTGACAGCCGGGGACCCGGGGATTCTGCACCGGGCGGCCTGCCTGTATGATGCCGACTGCGTTCTGACCGAAAGCCGCGAGGGACCGGCCAGCCACATGCTGGTTGGCAAGGGCCGGCGGATGGCGATCCGCGCCCTGTCGCGCCTGCCTGCCGGGCAGCTGGTCGCTGGCCGGCCGGATGCGGCCTGCGGTCGGGCCATGCTCGATTACATCACCTGGGCCTGCGACCGCTGCCTTGCCGGGGAGGCGGCAGCCATGATCACAGGGCCCATCAACAAGCAGGCGATTCTGGCCGCCGGTTGCGACGCGCCCGGTCACACCGAGCTGCTGGCCCGCCGCTGCAAGGTCGACAAGGTGGTGATGATGCTCGGCGGCAGCCGCCTCAAGGTCTGCCTGGTCACGACCCATCTGGCCATCAGGGATGTCCCCGCGGCGCTGAATCGTGACGAAATTCTTTCCACCATACGTATTGCCGATGCTGCCTTCCGCCGCTTTTTCGCTTGCTCCCGGCCGCGCCTGGCAGTGCTGGCCCTCAATCCCCATGCCGGGGAAGGCGGCCGTTTCGGCGACGAGGAATCCCGCATCATCGCCCCGGCCATCGACGCGGCGCGCCGCCTTGGCATCAGCGCCAGCGGCCCCCACAGTGCCGATGCCCTGTTCCATTTCGCCGTTCGCGGCGACTACGACGCGGTCATCTGCATGTATCACGACCAGGGGCTGATTCCGCTGAAGCTGCTGCATTTCGAGGACGGCGTCAATACGACGCTGGGCCTGCCCATCATCCGCACCTCGGTCGACCACGGCACGGCCTACGATCTGGCCGGCACCGGCAAGGCGGATTGCCGCAGTCTGGTCGAGGCGGTGAAAATGGCCGCCCGGATGGCCCCTGCGGGGCTGTAACCGCCCGCCTTGCGGCTGTGCCGGCAGCCCTGCGTGTCCGCCCATTTCGGGTGAGTGCCGCAGGTGGGCCGCCGAGGTCAAACACATGGGTTTGCCCCTGCGGGGTTTCACCTCCGGACGAATCGATGGACGTATTATGAGCAAAACCATCATCATCAAAGGCGCCTGTGAGCATAACCTCAAGGGCATCGACGTCACCATCCCTCGGGACAAGCTGGTGGTGATCACCGGCGTGTCCGGATCGGGCAAGAGCACCCTGGCCTTCGACACACTGTATGCCGAGGGCCAGCGACGCTACGTGGAGAGCCTTTCGGCCTATGCCCGGCAGTTTCTCGAACAGATGTCCAAGCCCGACGTTGAAAGCATCGAGGGTTTGTCTCCGGCCATTTCCATCGAGCAGAAAACCACCTCCAAAAATCCGCGTTCCACCGTCGGCACCGTTACCGAGATCTACGATTACCTGCGGCTGCTGTTCGCCCGCGTCGGCCGCATCCACTGCCACGGTTGCGGCAAGGAGATCGCCTCCTGGACGGTGCAGCAGATGGTCGACCGTATCATGACCCTGCCGGAAAATACCCGACTGCTGCTGCTGGCTCCTATGGTGCGTGGCCGCAAGGGCGAATATCGCAAGGAGATGCGTCAGCTGCAGGCCGACGGTTTCGTGCGCATCCGTATCGATGGTGAGATGCGGGAACTCGGCGAGGACATCGTCCTGGATAAAAATAAAAAGCATACACTGGAGGTGGTGGTCGACCGTCTGGTGATGCGTCCCGGCATCGAAAGCCGCCTGGCCGATTCGCTTGAAACCGCCCTGCGCCTGGCCGGTGGCATTGTGCGGGTGGAGGAGGTCGACGGAGAAAGCCGCCTGTTTTCCGAGCAGCATGCCTGCGCCGATTGCGGCATCTCCTATCCGGAAATCACGCCGCGCATGTTCTCCTTCAACAATCCCTACGGGGCGTGCCCGGACTGTTCGGGGCTCGGTACGCGGATGTATTTCGATCCCGAGGAGGTGGTTCCCAACCCGGAGCTTTCTCTGCGCGAAGGCGCCGTGGTGCCCTGGGAGACCCGCACCGGTTTTTACTACCATCAGCTGCTGGAAGCACTGGCCGACCATTACGGGTTCGACATCAATACCCCTTTTGCCCGCCTGCCGGAGCGCATACGCCAGATTCTGCTGTACGGCTCGGGCAAGGAACAGGTGCGTTTTTTTTACGATCAGGGCGAGCGGCGCCACTATTTCGAGAAGCCCTTCGAGGGGATTATCCCCAATCTGGAGCGGCGCTACCGTGAATCCGACTCGGACCGCGTGCGGGAAAACCTCGAACGCTTCATGAACGTCATGCCCTGCCCGACCTGCCAGGGTGCGCGTCTGCGTCCGGAATCCCTGTTTGTGCGGGTCGGCGGCAGCAACATTCAGGAAGTCTGCGCCCTCTCCATCCATAAGGCTGAGCGCTTTTTCGCGGAACTGCGCCTGACCGACAAGGAATTCGAGATCGCCCGCCGGATTCTGAAGGAGATCCGTGAGCGGCTGTCGTTTCTGACCTATGTGGGACTCGACTACCTGAGCCTGGACCGGGCTTCGGGCACCCTGTCGGGCGGCGAGGGGCAACGAATCCGCCTGGCCACCCAGGTCGGCTCGTCGCTGGTCGGGGTGCTGTATATCCTCGACGAACCGTCCATCGGCCTGCATCAGAGGGACAACCGCCGTCTCATCGATACCCTCAAGCGGCTGCGCGATCTGGGCAATACGGTGCTGGTGGTGGAGCACGATGAAGAGACCATTCTCGAAGCGGATCATGTCATCGACATGGGGCCGGGCGCCGGGGTCCACGGCGGCGAGATTGTCTCCCAGGGCACGCCGCAGGAAATCCTCGACGATCCCTCTTCCCTTACCGGCCGCTACCTGTCCGGCGCCCTGACCATTCCCCTGCCGGCGGAACGCCGCCGCGGCGAACGCAGTCTGCGGATTGTCGGAGCGCGGGAAAACAACCTCAAAGGCATCGATGCCGCCATCCCCCTGGGGGTGATGACCTGCGTCACCGGGGTATCGGGCTCCGGAAAGTCGACTTTGATCATCGACACCCTGTTCAAGGCCCTGTCCCAGCGACTCTACCGCTCCCGGGACAAGGCCGGCAGGGTCGACGACATCCGCGGGCTGGAGCATCTCGACAAGGTTATCGACATCGACCAGTCGCCCATCGGCCGCACGCCGCGTTCCAATCCGGCGACCTACAGTGGCGTTTTTACAGAGATTCGCGACCTGTTTGCCCAGTTGCCGGAGGCCAAACTGCGCGGCTACAAGCCGGGGCGGTTTTCCTTCAACGTCAAGGGCGGCCGCTGCGAAGCCTGTCAGGGCGAGGGGATCCTCAAGATCGAAATGCATTTCCTGCCGGATGTCTATGTGCAGTGCGAGGTCTGCAAGGGCGCGCGCTACAATCGCGAGACTCTCGAAGTGCGCTACAAGGGCAAGAACATTGCGGAAGTGCTCGACATGACAGTCAACCAGGCCCTGGTTTTCATGGAAAACATTCCCCGCATCCGCAACAAGCTGGAAATGCTGCGCGATGTGGGCCTGGGCTACATCAAGCTGGGGCAGAGTGCCACCACCCTTTCGGGGGGGGAAGCGCAGCGGGTCAAGCTGGCCAAGGAGCTGGGCAAGCGTGGTACCGGCCGCACCATTTACATTCTTGACGAACCGACCACCGGCCTGCATTTTGCCGATATCCACAAATTGCTGGACGTGCTGCACCGGCTGGTCGATGCCGGCAATACGGTGGTCGTCATCGAGCATAACCTCGACGTCATCAAGACCGCCGATCACATCATCGATCTGGGTCCGGAAGGCGGCAGTCGCGGTGGCGAGATCGTGGTCTGCGGAACGCCGGAAGACGTGGCGCGCTGTTCCGCCTCCTATACCGGGCGCTATCTGCGGCCTTACCTCAACCTGTAATCCGGGCTTGTGTCGCATCCGACTTCTGATGCTTGCCTATCGCCACGATCGCAAGGACGAATCTTCATGAAACGCTCATTGCTCGCAGTCAAGAACCTGGACCCAGGCTGGGCGCTTATTTTGTATTATGCTTGCGCCATAGTGCTTGGCGGCGCCCTGTTGACCCTGCCCATTGCCGCCAACGGCGAGCCGTTGTCATTCCTGGATGCGCTGTTTACCGCCACTTCGGCGCAGTGCGTCACCGGTCTGGTGGTTGTTGACACCGGCACCAGGCTCACCCTGTTCGGCCAGCTGGTGGTGCTGATGCTGATCCAGGTCGGGGGGCTTGGCATCACCACTTTTTCCGTGTATCTGTTTTTCTATCTGGGCATGGGGGTCGGCATTCGCGACCGCTGGGTTATCCAGGAGACCCTGCTGCATACGCCGGTCGATTCGCTGCGCGATCTGGTGCGCAGTATTTTCCGCTATACCCTGGTTATCGAAGCGGCCGGGGCGGCGTTGCTGGCGGTTGCCTTCGTGCCCCGCATGGGATGGGGAAAGGGGATTTACAGCGCCGTTTTTCATAGTATATCCGCGTTTTGCAACGCGGGATTCGCCCTGTATGCCGACAGCATGATCGGTTATCGCGCCGAACCGCTGGTCAATATCACCCTGATGGCGCTGATCATTCTCGGCGGCATCGGCTTTCTGGTCATCAAGGAGACCTTCGATCTGAGCCAGAACCGCCAGCGGTCGCGGAAACGCCGCCGGCGGCTGTCTCTGCATTCGCGCCTGGTATTCATGACCAGCGCCATTCTGATCGTTGGGGGCGCCCTGCTGATCGGCCTGCTCGAAGCCTCTGCATCCCTGAAATCGATGGGAGCAGCTGAGGGGTTCTGGGTAGCCCTGTTTCAATCGGTCACCTCCCGCACCGCCGGTTTCAACTCCATCGACCTCAACCTGTTCGAGGTGCCGACCCTGTTTCTGATTATGTTCCTGATGTTTGTCGGTGCCTCGCCGGGATCTTGCGGCGGGGGTATCAAAACCACCAGCCTGGCGTTGTTCGTGGCCATTATGCACAGCCGCCTCAAGGGCAATCCCCATACCAACGTATTTCGTCGCACGCTGCCCGCGGCGGCCGTCAACAAAACCCTGACCCTGGTCATGACAGCCCTGCTGTTCATCGCTTTGGCGGTGTTTTCCCTGCTGGCGGTACAGATGCAGGGCCTGCCGGCCATGGCCAGTCGCGGCGCGTTTCTGGAATATGCCTTCGAGGCCGTTTCGGCTTTTGCCACCGTCGGCCTGTCTCTCGGTGCCACCGCCAAACTGGTGCCGGCCGGCAAGCTGATTGTTATCCTGCTGATGTTCATCGGGCGCATCGGTTTGCTCACCGTGGCTTTCACCATGATCCAGCGGTCCCGCAAGGCAGCCGTTCCTGTGCACTACGCCGAAGAGAACATCATGATCGGCTGATCAACATCCATCCGTCCGGGAGTTTTTCGTCATGAAACGATTTTGCGTCATAGGTCTGGGGAATTTCGGTTTTCACGTCGCCAAGACCCTTTACGAGGAAGGTCATGAGGTCATTGCCATCGATCTCAACCAGGACAAGGTCCAGCGCATCAAAAACTCATCGTCCTATGCCATCTTCGGAGATGCTTCCAACAAGGAGTTTCTCAAGGGCCAGGGGGTCGGGGAAATGGACGCGGTGATCCTTTCTACCGGCGAGCGTTCCCACCTGTCGACTCTGATCACCCTGCACCTGAAGGAAATGAACGTCCCGCGTATCCTGGTCAAGGCCATCGATGAGGACCATGGACGCATTCTGGAAAAAGTCGGCGCAACCGACATTATCTTTCCGGAAAAGGACATGGCCATTAAAACCGCCAAGGGCCTTTGTTCCTCCAATATCCTCGAATTCATTCCCATCGCCGAGGATTATTCCATCACCGAGGTGGCGCCGCCGAACCATTTTATCGGCAAGAACCTCATCAATCTCGATCTGCGCCGCAAATATCATGTCACCGTGATTGGCATCCGCGACATGCTGACCGGCGATTTCAACACGCTGCCGCCACCGACCCACGTCATCAAGGACAGTGACCTGCTGGTGGTGATCGGCAAGGCGGAAGATGTGGAAAAAGCCTGTCAGAACAAATGACGGCGTGATGGAGGATGGCGCGCGGTGGTCGTTTCGCGCGGTCGGTGAAAAGCTATGATTGAAAAAATTTGCCGCCGGCGGTTCTGACCCACGGGCCAGCGGCAGGCCCCCGCTTATTCGCCCTGCTGTTTTTTTCCGCATCGGACTTCGGGACACATTTATGGCACCTCCTTCCGTCAGCGTTTCCAGCGTTTTTGTCACTCTTGCCAGCCTGGTGATTGTCGCCGCCGGGCTGAATGCCGGCAAGGTGATTCTGGTTCCTTTCCTGCTTTCCGCCTTCATCGCCATCCTTGGTGCTTCGCCCATGTTCTGGCTTCAGCGTCGCGGCCTGCCGGTCTGGCTGGCGCTGACCATCGTCATGCTGGCGGTGTTTCTGGCCGGTCTGTTGCTGGCCGGCCTGGTGGGAACTTCCGTCGCCGCCTTCTCCGAAAACCTGCCTTTGTACGAAAACAGGCTTCGCCAGTTGCTCGATACCCTGATTGCATGGCTGGACAGTATAAACATTCATCTGTCCGGTCCGGCCCTGAGCGAGGCTTTCGACCCGGGCGCGGTCATGAAGCTGGTCGCCACCCTGTTCAATGCCATCACCAACATGCTTGCCAACGGCGTCCTGGTCCTGATGACCGTCATCTTCATGCTGCTGGAAGCGTCCGGCATGCCAGCCAAGCTGCGTACGGTGCTTGGTCCCTCCCGCCGATTCGGGGGCTTCGACAGTTTCGTGCGCAACCTTCAGCACTACATGGCCATCAAAACCATCGTAAGCCTGATCACCGGCCTGCTGGTCACTCTGGTGCTGGTGGTGATCGGCGTCGATTTTCCATTGCTGTGGGGCCTGCTGGCGTTTCTGCTCAATTATGTGCCCAATATCGGTTCGATCATCGCCGCCGTGCCGGCCGTATTGCTTGCCATGGTGCAACTGGGTCCCTGGCAGGCCCTGTTTGCCGGCCTCGGGTATCTGGCCATCAACCTGATCATGGGCAATATTCTCGAACCGCGCTTCATGGGGCATGGCCTTGGTCTCTCGCCACTGATCGTGTTCCTGTCACTGTTGTTCTGGGGATGGCTGCTCGGTCCGGTCGGCATGTTGTTGTCGGTTCCGTTGACCATTACCGCCAAAATCGCCCTGGACAGCCATGAAGATACGCGGTGGGTTGCCGTGCTGCTGGGGCCGGCGGTGCTTCCGAACCAGGATGCCGCTTCGGAAAAAAGTCCGCCAGAGACACGCCATAAACCTTGAAATTCCCGGTGGCGGCCTGTTCATGGCAGGCGCCCGCGCGGGCAACAGCCAGAAATACGATTCCCGTCTCCTTGCCCATATCTTTACATCGGGTACGACCATGGTCGTACCCGAATTATTTTGTTTGAACAAAAAAATACATTCGTGTATGTTTGTTTCCTTCCCTTCCCCGCTCCCATTCATCGAGGGCCACCATGAGAGTTGAAAAAATGGAAACAAAAAGCAGTTTTTGGCGTCGCTGCGTACCGCGATGGGCCGATAAGGTCGCCGGCATGCTGGGATTATTGCTGCTGACCGGCTGTCTCGCCGTCGGTCCGGATTACACGCCCCCCGAAACCTCCATGCCCGAGGCCTGGCAACAGGGGCAGGATATCACCCTGACCCCGGAACGCGCTGTAACCGTTGCCTGGTGGAGCTCCTTCGGAGATCCGCTGCTCGACGGATTCATCGAACAGGCTGCGCGCCACAATCTGGATGTTCGGCAGGCCGTGGCCCGTATCCGCGAAGCGCGCGCCAGCCTTGGCGTGGCGCGGGGAGAATGGTGGCCCCGGGCCGATGCCGAAGGCAGCGCCGTGCGTCAGCGTTCCAGCGAAAACGGTTTGTACGGAGCCGGTGCCAGCACCGAAACCCTGTACAGCGCGGGACTCGATGCCAGTTGGGAGATCGACCTGTTCGGTCGCATCAGCCGTTCGACGGAAGCGGCCCGGGCTGAGTTCATGGCCAGCGAAGAAGATCGTCGCGATGTGCTGATCAGCGTGTTTGCCGAGGTGGCCCGTACCTATTTCGATATCCGTACCTACCAGGCGCGGCTGACGGCGACGCAGGGCAACATAGAATCCCAGCAGCAGGTTCTGAAATTGACCCGTTCGCGTTTTCGCAACGGACTGGCCACCGGCCTTGACGTGGCCCAGGCAGAGCAGGTGCTGGCCGCGTCCCAGGCGGAGGTTCCGCCGTTGCAGGTTGGCCTGACCCGGTCCATCAACACCCTGGCGGTATTGCTGGGCCAGGCCCCCGGGACACTTTCCGGGCAACTTCGGCAACCGGCGCCGATTCCGGTGCCACCACCCCAGGTCGCCATCGGTGTCCCTGCCGAGCTGTTGCGACAGCGCCCCGATATTCGCCGTGCCGAGCGCCAATTGGCGGCCCAGACCGCACGTATCGGCGTCGCCAAAGCGGATCTCTATCCCCGTTTGTCCCTGAGCGGCGTCTTCGCTTTTGAGGCCATCGATGCCGGAGATCTGCTGCGGGGCGGCAGCCGGGCCTTCGGCTTCGGGCCGACCCTGCGCTGGCTGCTGTTTGATGGTGGCCGGGTCCGGGCCCAGGTAGCCGTACAGGACGCCAGGACCGAACAGGCATTGCTCACCTACGAGCAGAGCGTTCTCAATGCCCTCAATGAAGTGGAGAACGCCCTCAGCCAGTATCTCAACCAGCGCACCCGGCTGGCGGCTCTGGAGCGTTCGGTACAGGCCGCGCAACGCTCCCTGAAGCTGGCCACGCGTTTGTACCGCGACGGCCTGGTCGATTTCCAGAATGTTCTCGATGCGCAACGCTCCCTGTTCGCTAACGAAAATCAGCTGGCTGCCGCGCGTGGCAACACCTCCATCTATCTGGTGCAGTTGTACAAGGCGCTGGGCGGCGGCTGGGATCCGGCAGAAAACCTTGCAACCGAAAAATCGTTGGAACCCCCCTCCGAGGAGAAAAAATAATGGTCAGGATTATCAGAACGAACAAAGTCTGTTTGGGGTTACTGCTGGCGGCCCTGTCACTTACGACCGGATGCCGTGAGAAAAACACTTTTGTCGCTCCGCCGCCTCCCGCGGTTACGGTGGCTTTTCCTCAGAGGAAAGACATTACCCACTACGCCCAGTATTCCGGACAGACCCATGCTGTGGAATCGGTGGAAATCCGGGCCAGGGTGGAGGGCTATCTTGAAAAGATTCATTTCAATGACGCCGACTTCGTCAAACAGGGCCAGCTCCTGTTTACCATCGACCCCAAGCCTTATCAGGCCCGGCTTGACGAGGCCCGGGCGAACCTGGCGACCCGCCAGGCCGAGCTGCGGCTGGCTGAAGCGACCCTGAAACGCAAGCAAAGCGCGTTTGAGGATCAGGCGGTGAGTGAAGTGGAAGTGATCGAAGCTCAGGCATTGCGGGATCAGGCCGCGGCAGCTATTGACGCGGCACGTGCCGCCATAGAGACCGCCCGGCTTGATCTTTCCTATACCCAGGTCCGCTCTCCCATCAGCGGTCGCATAGGCCGGCGGTTTGTGGATGTCGGCAATCTGGTCGGAGCGACTGAAAAAACCCTGTTGGCCACCATTGTCAACATCAGTCCCG
>NZ_JBFWJQ010000018.1:0-14391 GCF_050253115.1 Syntrophotalea sp. | reverse complement strand
GATCTTTCCTATACCCAGGTCCGCTCTCCCATCAGCGGTCGCATAGGCCGGCGGTTTGTGGATGTCGGCAATCTGGTCGGAGCGACTGAAAAAACCCTGTTGGCCACCATTGTCAACATCAGTCCCGTATACGTCTATTTCAATGTTAACGAACGGGACTTTCTGGAATTCGAAAAATGCCGCCGTTTGAATGTTCCGGGTAATGGTAGCTCGGCTGTGTTTCTCGGGCTGTCAAGCGATAAGGACTTCCCCTTTCAGGGCAAGGTGGATTTTACGGATAACCGGGTCGATCCGGAAACCGGCACCATTTTGATGCGCGGCGTTTTCGACAATCCGGAGGGCTGCCTTCTTCCGGGCCTGTTCGCCCGGGTGCGTATGCCGATACGCATTGAAAAAATGGCTATGGTGGTACCGGAGGCAGCCTTGGGAATTGATCAGCAGGGACATTTTCTACTCGCCGTCAGCGATAACAATACGGTCGAGTACAAGCCGGTCCAGGTGGGCCCCGAAATTGACGGTATGCGCGTTATCGATAGCGGAATCAGCGATAAAGACCGGATTGTCGTCAAAGGTTTGCAGCGGGCCCGGCCCGGTGGGCAGGTCAGCCCGGAGGAAGAGACCCAGGCCCCGGTCGACAGCCAATCAACGGCCAGGGAATAAGGGGGATTCATGTTCAGCGGGTTTTTTATACGGCGACCTATTTTCGCCTGCGTCCTTTCCATTGTCATCGTCATTGTGGGCCTGGTTGCAGCCCGAACCCTGCCCATTGACCGCTATCCTGAAATTTCTCCGCCTACGGTGCGCGTCACCGCGAATTATCCCGGAGCCAACGCCAAAGTACTTGCGGAAACGGTTGCCCAGCCTATCGAGGAACAGATCAATGGCGTCGAAGGCATGCTCTATATGTCCAGCACTTCGACCAACAGCGGTGTCTACAGTCTGACGGTAACCTTCGAGATCGGCACTGATCTCGATATGGCCCAGGTCATGGTGCAGAACCGGGTGGCGGTGGCCGAACCCTCTCTTCCGGAAGAAGTAAGGCGGCTGGGCATTACCACCCGCAAGCAATCAACCAATATTCTGCAATTCATTTCCCTGATTTCCCCGGATGAAAGTCTCGATACAACCTTTCTCAGCAATTACGCCACACTGCGCATCAAGGACGAGCTGAGCCGGGTCAAAGGCGTCGGGGACGTACAGGTGTTTGGCGCCAGGGATTACAGCATGCGCGTCTGGCTCGATCCCGACAAGCTGCGGGCGCGCGGGCTGGCCACCACCGATGTGGTGGGGGCACTGCAGGAGCAGAACGTCCAGGTGGCAGCGGGCCAGATCGGTGAACCGCCGGCACCTTCCGGGCAGAGTTTTCAGTACACCATCAACACCAAGGGGCGTTTGCGCAGCGCCGAAGAATTCGAGCAGGTTGTTGTCAAAACCGGCGCCGGAGGTAAACTGACCCGCTTGCGGGATGTTGCCAAGGTAGAGCTGGGAGCCAAAACCTATGCCGACTTTGCCCAGTTGAGAGGCAAACCGGCTGTCGCCATCGGTATCTACCAACTCCCGGGCTCCAACGCTCTGGAGGTGGCATCCCTGGTGGAAGCCAAAATGGAAGAGCTGGCCGCTTCTTTTCCCAAGGGGATGTCCTACGTCGTTCCCTTCGATACCACCGATTTTATTGACCGTTCCATCAACGAAGTGGTTCAGACCCTGCTCATTGCCGTACTGCTGGTGTTTCTGACCATCTTTATTTTCCTCCAGGACTGGCGCGCGACCCTGATCCCCGCATTGACTATTCCGGTGTCTCTGATCGGCACTTTGGCGGTCATGGCAGGATTGGGCATCAGCATCAACCTGCTTTCCCTGTTCGGTATTGTCCTGGCTATCGGAGTTGTCGTTGACGACGCCATTGTGGTGGTGGAAAACGTGGTGCGCAACATCGATGATCACGGACTTTCTCCCCGCGAGGCCACATTGCGCGCCATGCAGGAGGTTACCGGCCCGGTTATTGCCACGACTCTGGTGCTGCTGGCCGTATTTGTGCCGACGGCCTTTCTGGGAGGCATTACCGGGCAGCTTTACCGGCAGTTTGCCCTGACCATCTCCACGGCCACGGTCTTCAGTTCCATTAATGCCCTGACGTTGAGCCCGGCCCTGTGCGCCGTTTTCCTGCGGCCGACCCGCGGGGTGCACCACTGGTTTTTCCGCTGGTTCGACTGGACCTTTGATCGGACCTGCAAACTTTATGAGCGCAGCCTCGGCGTTCTGGTGCGCCGTGCGGCGATTACCCTGGTGCTTTTTGCCGTTCTGGCTGCTGCTTCGTTCTGGGGTTATCTGCGCCTGCCTACCGGATTCGTTCCGACGGAAGATCAGGGCTACTGTATTGTCAATGTTCAGTTGCCGGACGCAGCTGCCCTTGAACGCACCGGAAATGTTCTGGAGCAGATGAACCAGCGATTGGAAACCCTGCAGGGCATAAAAAGCTGGGTGTCCATTGCAGGTTTTTCCATTGTCGATATGGCAGCCTCTCCCAATGTCGCATCCATTTTTGTGCAGTTCACGCCATGGGAGGAGCGCACCGCCCCCCATCTGAGCATGAATGCGATTATCGGACAATTGTGGCAAATATCCGGAGATATTCAGGAAGCGCAGATTATTGCCTTTGCCCCGCCAGCTATTCAGGGGCTGGGATTTGCCGGCGGATTTCTCATGGAAATTCAGGATCGTGGCGGAGTCGGTTTTTCTGCCCTGCAGCAGATGACAGAAGAAATGGTCGCGACCGCCAATGCTCAGGCGCAGATCGACCGGGCGTATACAACGTTTCGGGCCAATGTGCCGCAGTTATATGTGGATGTCGACCGAACCCAGGCAAAAAGCCTGGACGTACCCCTGAGCAATGTGTTTGGTACGCTGCAGGCTTACCTTGGTTCCTACTATGTCAACGATTTCAATTTGTTTGGCCGCACCTACCAGGTCAAGGTGCAGTCTGACAGCCAGTTTCGCAATCGACCGGAAGATATCGGCCGACTGGAAGTCCGCGACAACGAAGGGCGTATGATTCCCCTCGGCACCATGTTGTCGGCACGCAACATGGTCGGTCCGCAACTGGTGCGCCGCTATAACATGTACCCCTCGGCAGCCATCAACGGGCAGGCGACTGCCGGCTACAGCACTGGCAATGCGTTGTCACTGATGGAAGATCTGGCAGGGGCAACCCTCCCTGACACCATGGGATATGAGTGGACCGGCATGTCCTACCAGGAAAAAACCACCGCCGACGAGGCTCTGTATATCTTTCTGCTGGCTGTGGTGTTTGTCTATCTGGTGCTCTGCGCCCAGTACGAAAGCTGGTCCTGCCCGCTGGCCATTATCCTGTCGGTGCCGCTTGGCCTGCTTGGGACTGTCGCGGCGGTTGTGATGCGTGGCATGGAGATCAACGTCTACAGCCAGATCGGTATAGTGCTGCTCATCGCACTGGCTTCCAAGTCGGCTATTCTCATCGTCGAGTTCGCAAAAATCAGACGCGAGCAAGGCGACGACATTGTTGCTGCGGCCATGCTGGCGGCCCGCTTGCGTTTTCGTGCCGTACTCATGACCGCCCTGACCTTTGTGCTGGGCATGTTCCCGCTGGTCATCGCCAGCGGCGCGGGGGCCGCCAGCCGGCAGGCGCTCGGCACGGCGGTGTTCGGCGGCATGTTGTCGGCCACCGTATTGCTGGTGCTTTTCGTCCCGGTGTTTTACGTGGTTATCCAGAGGGCCAGCGAAAAATTGCGCGCCAGATGGCTGGGCTGGAAAGACAATAGCCAATAGCCTGGGCGGGCAGCGGTGGGGGCATGCCCGCCGCTGCCCGCTCTTTTTGCAAATTCGCGCAACATATGCATCGAATTTGCGGAGATAATTGCATGGCCCGCAAAACCAGAGAAGAATCGGAACAGACCCGCCAGGATATCCTGAACGTGGCGCTGGATCTGTTTCATGCCAGGGGATATGCCCGCACCACCCTGGAGCAGATTGCCCGCGGCGCCGGCGTCACCCGTGGCGCCATCTACTGGCATTTCAAGGACAAGGTGGATCTTTTTCTGGGACTGAAGGAAGATGTCGAGCGTTCCACCGAGACCCGTCTGGAGGATCTGCTGCTGCGCACGGTGAATGAGTTGTCCGATATGCGCGACAACCTGCTGCGTCTGTTCAGGTGTCTCGAAAACGACGAACGGTCCCGTAAATATTTCGAACTGATTTTTTTTCGGGCGGAATATACCGAGGAGCTGCAGCCGATCATGGATCAGTTTCGCCTGAAATTGCAGCGCCTGGAACAAAAAGACGCCGAAGATTTCGCCCGCCTGCAGCAGGCAGGCATCATTGCGGCGCGGCACGATGGCGCGCAAATCGCGTTAGCCTTGCGTTGTCTGGTCCTTGGCCTTCTGCATACCTGGCTGATCAATGTTGACGAGTTTCAGATTGTCCGCAAGGGCGGCGAACTGATTGAGCAGTACCTGGAAAGCCTGCGGGGATAATTTGTTTCCTGGAGGAGAAAGGAAGGAGATCATGGCGGAGGATGCGTCCCGGAAGCAATGGATCGCGGCCTGCCTGCAACTTGGTGCCAAAGGCAGCGACCTGCTGAAGATTCTGCTGGAGGAAAATCTGCCGGATGGTGTTGCGCAGCAAGGCTGGCGGGATTTCGATCGGCTTTTTCAGACAACCTGCATCACGGAAAAAGACGGCAACGTGGCTTTGGACAACGAGGCCTTCACCGCATTTGCCAAAGCCGAACACCTGCCTTTGCTGCAAAAAGGGGTGCAGATCTACAATGGCTGCGTCAGGGCCCTGGGCGGGGCCGAAAATCATGACTGCCGGGTTTTCAAATGTCTGACGCAACTGTACCTTTCGGCACAGATGGTTTTGAAATTCCAATCCCGCGGATAGCGCCGGCGTGGCAGCCTCAGCTTTCGGCCGACACCATCTCCTGCTGGATGACCCAGCCATCGATAATCCGGGCAATGTCTTCATCCAGGTCGATGAACTTCATGCCCATGCCGGGATCGTAGGGACAGGCGGGGCTGAAGTCGCGTTTCCACACCACTTCGCAAACACAGCTGACGCAACGGCCCAGCGGTGGAATCGGCACCTCGAGGTGAAAGCGGCTGCCTGGCTGCCGCGGGTTGACGGTGCTGATATACAGGCCGCTGCGGCTGATGTTGCGGGCATAGCCGAAGAAGACCCTGCCATGGGCAGGACTGGCGCTGCGCAACACCAGCAGGGGGCTGGGCAGATATCTGCGACGCGCCGCGGTTCGGGCAAGGGTTTCCGTGGACATGACAGCTCTCTCTGCTTGAATTCGGCGGAAACACGAACAGGCCTACCGGGGCACCCTACAGCAAGTCGATGTCACAGGCAAGCCGCAATCGGTGCAGGCCGGGCCAATCTGATGGTTTCGCAGTACCGCCAATTGGGACTCGGCGTCGACCGGGGCCGGGTACCCCGCCCGGAGCATCAGCGGCGGCAAGGCCCGGGCAGCCGTTTGCCGCGGCCAGACGGTTCTGGTCAGATGGTGGATCAGCCGGGTGCTTTTCAGGCCATCGAACCAGCCATGCAGGGCGGCCAGGCGATTGCTCTGGTCACGGTGGTTGCGGTACAGCCTGGGCCAGACCGCTTCAATGCCTTCCAGGCGCAGAAACTCCACCAGCTGTTCATGAATGCCGGCCGCCCGGACCAGCAGTTCGGCCGGATTTTCCCTTGTGTCCTGCGCGGCGAGGCGCAGCCAGTCGTTCAAGACCGCATAACAGCGGGGATCGTAACATAAACGCGGCGGCGCCGTGTCCGCCGCAAGCTGCGCCACGCTGCGCCCGGTGCCGAAGGGCGTGCGCCGGGAAAATCTCGCCGACGGATAGACCACCGTGCCCGGCACGCGGCGAACCCCGGTGATTTTCGCCAGTTGCTGGAGAAAATAAAAGTCTTCGCCGGCTTGCCGGCGATTCATGCCGCCGGCCCGCACATAGTCCAGCGCCCGGCAGGCCATGGTGCTGCCGACGGTATGAAAGGCATAGGGTGACCCAGCCAGTTGCAGGCCAAGAACGTGCCCGCGCTGGTACAGTTCGTAGGCGACGATGCCGCGCTGTTGCTGTGGGTCGTCGGCCGGGCGGTGGCAGAAGGGCACGACGGCCGCGCCCGGCTGGCTGTTCGCAAAGTGCGCGCACAGCGCCGTCAGGTAATCGGCCCGCACCAGGGTGTCGGCGTCGAGGTTTGCCAGAATCGGCGTTTGCGCCCAGTCCAGGCGTTGCAGGGCCATATCGAGGCCGATCTTCCGTGCCAGGCCGACCCCGCCGGTTTTGTCGGGCAGCTCCCTTCCAGGAGAGGCGGCATCGACCCACCCGAGATGCGGGAGGGTTTCAGCGGCAGTGGCCAGTTTGCGCAGTGTGCAAAGGTTGTCCGTGACTTCGCTCGCGGATGCGTTGCGGCGGTGATTGACTACAACCAGCAGCAGGAATTCATCGCGCAGCGCCGCCGGACCGGACTGCAGACTGTCGAGGGTGGCGAACAGGCTTTCACTTTCAGCCAGGGCGGGGATCACGATGGCACCACGATAGTTCCTGCGCGCGGTGCCCTCAATGTGCCAGGGGGCGGTTGCTGCGCGTTTCCGAAGATAATCGTGTACAGGCCTGGGAAGCGGCATTGTGATAAACTCTGATGGCGATGTTACGGTCGATAAAGCCGCTCCGGGGGGCGCGAAGGGACGCGGCACACAAGGCTCAGGCGTTGCGATGGATTCGCAGCAGTGCCTGCAGGGGGTCCGCGCTACCCTCCAGCCAGTGGATCGCGATTCCCTGGCGTTCCATGCGGCGAAACCAGGTGTCCTGACGTTTGGCGAACTGATGGATGGCGCTGTTGAGTTTCTGAAACATGTCGTTGCGGTTGAGTTCTCCACGCAGGTGGCACGAAACCATCCGGTACTCCAGGCCGTAATGTTCCAGCGTCCGGTGGTCAACGCCGCGGTTCAGCAGTCCCCTGACTTCATCGATGAGGCCCTCGTCGAGGCGTTGCCTGAGTCGCTCGGTAATCCGGCGCCGCAATTTCTGCCGTTCCCAGTGCAGACCGAATACCAGGGGTTTCAGTTCGGGCAGGGCCACATGCGCCTCGCCGGCAGCCAGTTCTCCCTCGGCAATTTCGATGGCGCGCAGCATACGGTCGCGGTCGGTCAGGTCGGTGGTGTTGTGCTGTGCCGGCTTTAAAGCTTTGAGCCGAACCGCCAGCTGCTCCATGTTCAAAGGGGCCAGCGCCGCGCGCAAGGCCGGATTTTCCGGAACCCTGAGCAGACGGTAGTTGCGCAGCACACAGTCGAGATACAGGCCGGTGCCGCCGATCAGCACGGGTAACCGCCCGCGTTCGCGAATATCATGGTAGGCGCTGCAGAACTCCTCCTGAAAGTCGAAAACGGAAAACTCCCCTCCGGCATCGCGGATGTCGATGAGGTGCCGGGGGATTTCGCCATATTCGGCGAGGTCCTTGCCGGTGCCGATATCCATGCCGCGGAACACCTGGCGCGAATCGGCGGAAATGATTTCGCCGCCCAGCGCCTGGGCCGCCGCTATGCCCAGGCGGGTTTTGCCGGAAGCGGTGGGGCCGAGGATCACAAGCAGGTTGCAGGACATGAAAAACTCCAATGCGGACCGTTAAAAATCGCCGATGCGCGCATCATAGGGTTTTTACCGAAGCATTGCAATGCCTGGCGGATTCGACGCTTTTATTATGCGCGCAACTCTGCTAAATTGGATCGTATTTTGAATATATTTCACAGCATGAAAAGACAAGCCATCGGGCCGATGCCAATGAATGATCAAATCAGTACCACGGATGTCGGCGAACAACCTCCCGTCATTCTGCCCCGGGATCAGCATCCCATTTCCCGCAAGCATATCAACGAGCACACACTGAAGGTGCTGTACCGCCTGCGCAGTAAGGGGTTTACAGCCTATCTGGTCGGAGGGGGGGTGCGCGACCTGCTCCTGGGTCGGCGACCCAAGGATTTTGACGTAGCTACCGATGCCACGCCCGAGCAGGTCAAGCGGCTGTTTCGCAACTGTTTTCTGGTGGGCAGGCGTTTCCGCCTGGCGCACGTGCGGTTTGCCGGCGATTATGTCG
This sequence comes from Syntrophotalea sp., assembly GCF_050253115.1. Taxonomy (NCBI): domain Bacteria; kingdom Pseudomonadati; phylum Thermodesulfobacteriota; class Desulfuromonadia; order Desulfuromonadales; family Syntrophotaleaceae; genus Syntrophotalea; species Syntrophotalea sp. The sequence goes on along the minus strand of NZ_JBFWJQ010000018.1, from coordinate 6,261 downwards.
TGGAGGTTGCAACGTTCCGGCGACAGCCACGTTCCGAAGAACTCCCCGACGATCCGTCCGAGCACTTCTTTTTTACGGAAAACGTGTTCGGCAGCCCGCGGGAAGACGCCTTTCGACGCGATTTTACCATCAACGGCCTGTTCTACAACATCGAGAACTTTTCCGTCGTGGATCATGTCGGTGGCCTCGAAGATCTCGACGCCCGGCGACTGCGGGTCATTGGTGACCCTCTGGTGCGGTTCACCGAAGATCCGGTGCGCATGCTGCGGGCCCTGGAATTCGGGGCACGGCTCGGGTTTACCCTGGATCAAGGCATTCGGGAAGCCATCTACCTGCGCGGACCCCTGATTGCAGAAGCCGCACCGGCCCGCATCCGTGAGGAAGTTCTGGAACTGTTTCGCCATGCGGTGGCCGGACCGGTATTCCGCGAGGCCCAGGCCATGGGCCTGTTATCCCATCTGCTTGCCGGATACGAGGCCGACGAGGAAACCTTTGCCCTGCTTGAATGCCTGGACCGGCGTACTGCCGAAGGCGTGCCGGTCGAGGAGCATCAGGTGCTGGCCACCCTGTTTCTGTCGCGCTACCGCCATGCTTTGCAAACACAGGGCGAGGGCAGCATCACCGATGCCCTGCGTCTGGCCAATCTGCTGCTGACCCCGCTGTGTGCCTACTTTCGCATCGCTCATGGCACCCGGTCCCGCGCCCGGGATTTGCTGATCGGCTTCTATCGCATGATGCGGGGCCGCGGTCGCAGGGGGGAGACACGCTTTTTACGTCATGCCGGGGCGCCCCAGGCCCTGGATTTTTTTGCCCTGTGGTGCGCGGCCACGCAATCCCATGCCGATTTGCTGGCAGAATGGCAAAAAGCCTTCGAAAAAGCCGGCGCGCCACCTGCGGACGGCGCCAGGCAAGGCGCCGCCCGTCGCCGTCCGCGCAGGCGGCCGCGCCGCCGTCCCGCGAAACCGGCAGCCGGGCCGGAATAGCGGACAGGCCGGCGTCGTCAATCTCTTGCGTTAAAACGGATGATAAGGAGACGTCATGCGCTGTCCCCGTTGTCAGGCGGTTGTTTCGGAACAGGCCAGATTCTGCCAGATGTGCGGCGCAAGTCTCGAACGCGATGCCCGCGCTCTGCATGAGGAAGCGATCGATTTCTACCATCGCGGGCAACTTGCGCAGGCTCTGGCCCTGTGGAGAGAAGCCCTGGAGCGCGACCCGGGTTTCAGCCAGGCGCATTATTACATCGGTCTGGCCTGTTACGATCAGGGCGATCTGCCGGCCGCCATCAAGGCCTTCAGGTCGGCCCTGAGCGGCGCCCGGGAACCCTTTCGCATCCTTTTCAAACTGGGTCTGGCCCAATACGGCCTGGGAGATCTGGCTGCCAGCGTGGAGAGCTTTCGTCAGGCGCTGCGGGTCAATCCCGCCAGTGCCGAAACCTGCTACAGGCTCGGACTGTCCTATCTGCGTCAATCCGAGCTGGATCGGGCGCGGGAAGCTCTCGACGAGGCCATCCGCCTCAATCCCAAATACACCCGGGCGCTGTTCATTCTCGGCATGATCCATTCCCAGCAGGGTGACAACGCCGGGGCTATCGCGCTTTTTCGACAGGTGGAACAGGCCAGCCCCGATTATACCGAAGCCTGTTTCGAACTGGGGATGGCGCTGCTGCGTGACGGTCAACTGGATGAAGCGGCTGCCCAGTTCGAAAAAACCGCCGCCAACAGTCGCCGTTTCACTCCGGCCCGTTTCATGCTCGGCGAGGCGTGCCGGCGCGCCGGTCAATGGGAAAAAGCCGGTACGGCTTTCCGTGAGGCTCTCGAACTGAACCCAAGGGACGCCGAAGCCTGGCTGCACCTTGCGGAATGCGAAGAGCGGCTCGGCGATCTGCCGCGGGCTCGTCACGCCCTGGCACAGGTGCTGTCCCTTCGCCCCGGTCATCGTCAGGCCATGGTCATGGCGGACCGGCTGGAGAAGAGTGGCTTATGATCGAAAGCCCGGATAGTGGCTGGGGAGAGCCGGGTAAAGGATTTCTGGAGAACGGCCATGGAGCAGGCGACCCCGGTTAATGATCTGCGGCGGTTTCTGGCACGGCTCGAATCCCGTCAGGCTCTGCATCGCATTGCGGTCCAGGTGGATGCCGACCTGGAGATTGCGGCCATCACAGACCGGGTCTGCAAGCACTCCGGTGAGCCGCCGGCCCTGTTGTTTGAGCAGGTGCGCGGTTACCGGATACCGGTTGCCACCAATCTGTTCGGCTCGATGCGGCGCGCGGCATGGGCTCTCGGGTTGAATGACATTGAAGCAGCGGCGCAGCGGCTGGCCACGGGAATAGCCGGCGCGGCCGGTGTCGATGCGGCATGCCGACTGCGCTGCCTTCTGCGGCAACCGGAATACGCGCCGGCACTGCAGGCCCGGGCCGACTGGCAGGATCGGTCCATGCCCGGCCCCGACCTTGATCAGCTTCCGGCTTTGCGCTGCTGGCCGGGTGACGGCGGCCGCTACCTCACGCTGCCGCAGGTCGTGACCCGCCACCCCGACGGCGGCACCGCCAACGTCGGTATTTACCGTGTGCAGTTGCTGGGTCCGCGCCGCGCCGCACTGCATTGGCGTGACAGCAGCGATGCCGCGCGTCATTGCCGTGCCTGGCACCGGCGCGGCCTGCCGATGCCGGTCAGTATTGCCATGGGCGGCGATCCGGCCCTGTTGTTTGCGGCGGCCTTTCCCCTGCCACCGGATACGGACGAAGCCGCTCTTGCCGGCCTGCTGGGCGGCCGCCCGATGATCATGAGCCCTTCCGCGCACAGCGACCTGCCGGTACCGTCCGCCGCCGAATTCGTCATCGAGGGCCTGGCATATCCCGGCGAGACGGCGCTGGAAGGACCCTTCGGCAACCACACCGGATTCTACCAGCCGGCATCCCGTGTACCTTTGCTGCGAATTGTCGCCATCAGCCAACGCTGCGATCCGCTGTTACCCGCTACCGTGGTCGGCCCTCCACCCACGGAGAACTGCATTCTGGGACAAACCGTCGCGCGCCTGCTGGTGCCTCTGTTGCGCAGCGATCATCCGGACATTGTCGATATCCATATGCCGGTGGAGGGGATTTTTCACGGTGCCGCCCTGATCGCCGTGCGGTCCGGGACCGACGGACGTGCGCTGCTGCAGGCCTTGTGGCGAAGCGGGCCGTTGCGCGCGGCGCGTCTGCTGGTGGTGGCGGAAGCCGATCGGGTGCCGGATCCCGGCGATTTTTTCTGGCGCGTTCTCAATCGTCTCCGGCCGGACCGGGATCTGCTGATTCACAATGGATGTCTTGGCATCGACGCTACGGTTGCGCTGCCCGATGCGCCGACCGTAGAGCCCGACACCCGCATGGCCGAACAGCTGCAGAGACGCTGGCGCGAATACGGTTTTCACTGATTCTGGCGTGTTTCGCATAGCTTTATTCTTGTGATGGCTTCGGGGCCCGCCGCCGAGCGGCGGAGAGTAACGGAAAACCAGGGATGCGCCGCATCAGAAAATGCGATAAAATGGCTTGAGATGACATCAACCCCTATGTCCCGTGGAGGAACGGATGACCCGTGGCACTGCACCTGACAAGATCGATCATTTGCACCCCGAAAAGCGGCAGGGACTGGTCGTGGTTCTCACCGGCGATGGCAAGGGCAAGACCAGTTCGGCCCTCGGCATGGTGCTGCGCGCCTGCGGCCACGGCCTGCGCAGCTGCATCATTCAGTTCATGAAGGGGGATCTATACGCCGGCGAATGGGATGGCATCAAAAGGCTTGGCGATCTGGTTGAGTTGCATCACACCGGCAAGGGTTTCTGCGGCATCCAGGGCAATCCCTATCCTTACGAGGAACACCGTGCCAATGCCCAGGACGCCATCGATCTGGTGCTGGAAAAAATGGCCGGAGGACAATTCGATCTGCTGATTCTCGACGAAATCAACAATGCCCTGCATCTGAATCTGATCGACCTTGAGCAGGTGATCGATCTGCTCGATCGGAAACCGCCGCTGCTGCATCTGGTGCTGACCGGGCGCAATGCGCACCCAACCATCATCGAACGCGCCGACACGGTCAGTGAGATAAGGGAAATCAAGCATGCTTTTCGACGCGGCATCGAGCCACAGCCGGGGATCGATTATTAGGAAGTGTTTACAGGAAACTGTCGCGGGGCAAGCCAAAAAAACCTTGATCAACCAGGGAGGCGGCCATGAGACAATCACGATTCCGGGTATTTCTGCCGATCCTGCTCGTCCTGATGACGGGCTGCGGATCGGTTCTCTCCAAAGACGCCCTCTACGGCGTCAACTACGAAGTGGATTACAACCGGCTCAAAGCCTCGCCCGAGACCCATCTGGGGAAAACCGTCATTCTGGGCGGCATGATCCTGGCAAACGAAGTGGCCGATGACGGGTCGACCCTGGAAATTCTCAAATACACCCTCGACAAGCGGGACGAGCCGCAGGATCCGGATGAAGCGGGGGGCCGCTTTCTGGTTCACAGCAGCCGGCTGCTCGATCCGAGCCTCTACAAGGAAGGCAGGCTGGTGACCCTGACCGGCACCCTTCGCGGCGTGGAGGTCAGGCCTCTGCAGAAGGCCCGCTATGCCTATCCGCTCTTCGAGGTCGGCGAACTGTACCTGTGGCCCGAGTCACGCTATGAGGATCGTTACCCCTATTACCCCTACTTTTACGATCCCTTCCCCTACTGGTACCGTTACCCGTACTGGCATGGTTATCCATACTGGCGGTGAAGCGGGTGGTAGGCAACTGTTTTTCATCATGAGGAGAATGACATATGTTGCAACGAAAATCGCAGAAGCGTGTCCTGATCGCGCTGCTGATTCTGCTGCCCGTGCTATGGGGCGGCGTGGCTGTGGCCACGGAGCAGGACGACACGGTCCGCACAGCTACGCGGGTTCTGGACAAGATCATGGAAATTCCCGAGTCGGCCATTCCGCCCAGCCTGCTGAGCAATGCCTACGGCATCGCCATTATCCCCGAGGTGATCAAGGGCGCCTTTATTATCGGCGGCCGTTACGGGGAAGGTGTGCTGCTGGTGCGTAACAGCGCCGGAGGATGGAGCAATCCATCGTTTCTGTCTATTGGCGGCGGCAGCCTCGGCTGGCAGATCGGCGGCCAGTCGACGGATGTCATCCTGGTGTTCAAGAGTCCGGCCAGTATCGAGAACATCAAACGGGGCAAGTTCACCCTCGGCGCCGATGCCGCGGTCGCCGCCGGACCGGTCGGGCGCCGCGTGGAAGGCGCCACCGATGTGATGCTGCAGGCGGAGATTCTGTCCTACAGTCGCTCGCGGGGGTTTTTTGCCGGCGTATCTTTGGAGGGATCGGTGCTGAACATCCTCTGGGAGGACAACGGAAGCTATTACGGTCAGCCCAATGTCACCGTCGACGATATCTTTGCCGGCCGGGTTGCCGCTCCCGAATCGGCCATGGCTTTGCGCAACAGTCTCGCCAATTACGCACCTTGAGAAAAACCGGTTCCTCGCCGTGGCAGGCCGCCTTGGCTTATGAAGGCGGCTTTTTATTTTGATGCGCCGGGCATGATTCTTTTGGCCGGTAAGCGCAGTAGCCGGGGCGTGGGCCAACCTGGGGATGATTGCGGCAGGTGTCGGGGCGTTTGGCGTAGATGGTGCAGCGGCGGCTCTGCTGGTCAAGAAAGATACAGTCGTCATTGGCCAGGCGGGCAAGGGTGAAAAGTTCCGTTTTGAAATTGAAATGATCGATCAACCCCTGCTTGCGCAATCTTCTGGCGATTTCCCGGACCGGCCCTTCCTCCTCTAAGGGATCGGCCAGTTCCATGCGGATCAGATCCGTGACGGTAACCTCTACCGGCAGGCTGCAGCAGGTCGCCTGACAGTCGTGGCACAAGCCTTTGCGATACCTGACCCAGGTCGACGGCAGGTCGACATGGCAGGTTATTTTTGCCGGGTGTTTCATGGGGCGAATTTCGGATGAATGAATCGACCAGGTCAGGGCGGGGTCGGGGAAAAAAGATCCTGTGCGGGACAGCCGCTGAGTCCACAACGGCGTGGAACTTTAGTAAAAAGCGGGCGCATTTGCAAGGAAGAAAACGGTCTGGCGGAAGGATTTTCAAGGCAGAAGAACGGCCAGTTCCTGCAGGAATCGTTGAACTTCATCGGGGTTTTCGACGGCATAATGGGCCGCGGTGGGGCGCACCTCATCCCTGACCAGGATGGCGACGCCCGTGCGGCGCAGACAGCGAAAAGATCGGAAGAG